>NZ_JBYSVC010000002.1:0-89187 GCF_057922285.1 Leptothrix toolikensis (SeqCode) | reverse complement strand
CACCGGCCACGCCGACCACAAAGCTGCTGACCGCAAACGCGCTGAGCTTGGCGTGGATCGGGCGGATGCCGATCACGGCCGCTGCCACGTCCATGTCGCGCATCGCCATCCAAGCGCGGCCGATGTGGCTGCGCACCAAGTTTTTGATCAGCAGGGCAAAAAGCGCCACAAAGCTCAGGCAAAACAAGTACTTCTGCACCGGGGTGTCGATGGCGAAGCCGAAGACTTGCAAATCAGCCACGTTCACGGAGCCCGAAGACGAGTCGTTGGTGAACCACTTGATGCGCAGGAACGCCCAGTCGGTGAAGAACTGGGCGGCCAGCGTGGCCACGGCCAGATACAGCCCTTTGATGCGCAAGCTGGGGATGCCAAAGAGCACGCCCACGCCAGTGGCGCAGACGCCGCCGAGCAAAATCGCCACGATCAGCGGCATGCCCTCGACCCGCACAAACGCGTTGTAGGCCATGTAGGCCCCCACCGCCATGAAGCCGCCGGTGCCGAGCGAGATTTGCCCGCAGTAGCCGACCAGCACGTTCAGGCCCAAAGCGGCCAAGGACAAGATCAGGAAGGGAATCAGCACCGCCCGGAAGACGTACTCGCTGGCCAGCAGCGGCACCGCCACGAAGGCCACCAACATGAGCAAGCTGATGGCGATGCGGTCTTGGCGGATCGGGAAGATCTGCTGATCAGCGCTGTAGGTGGTTTTGAACTGGCCGTTCTCGCGGTAGAGCATGGTGTGTCCCTCAAACCCGATCAATGATTTTTTCGCCAAACAAGCCTTGGGGGCGGATGAACAGCACCAGCAGCGCCAGCACGTAGGCGAACCAGATTTCAATCCCGCCGCCCAGCATCGGGCCGATGAAGACCTCAGAGAGCTTTTCGCCCACACCGATGATCAAGCCGCCGATGATCGCGCCCGGCACCGAGGTGAGCCCGCCCAGAATCACCACCGGCAAGGCCTTGAGCGCGACCAGCGAGAGCGAGAACTGCACCCCGAGCTTGGAGCCCCAGATGATCCCGGCCACCAAGGCCACAAAGCCGGCCACCGACCAGACGATCACCCAGATGCGGTTCAAGGGAATGCCGATGGATTGCGCCGCTTGATGGTCGTCAGCCACTGCGCGCAGCGCCCGGCCGGTGCTGGTGTATTGGAAGAACGCGCTCAGCACCACCACCAACGCCGCTGCGATCAGCGTGGCCACCACGTCTTCTTGGCCGATGAGGATGCCGCCTGGAAAGATCGACTCGAACAGAAAGATCGGGTCTTTGGGCATGCCGACGTCGATCTTGTAGATCGCCGAGCCGAACAGGGTTTGGCCCGCGCCGTCGAGAAAGTAGCTGATGCCCAAGGTGGCCATCAGCAAGGTGATGCCTTCTTGATTGACCAGTCGCCCGAGCACAAAGCGCTCGATCACCCACGCCACCGCAATCATCACGCCCATCGCGCCGGTGAAGGCCAAGGCGTTGGTGATGAGCTTGTTGTCCAAGCCGGTCAGGGCTGGAAGCCACTCGGCAAAGCGCGCCATCGCCAGTGCCGCGAACAGCACCATCGCGCCTTGGGCGAAGTTGAACACCCCCGAGGCCTTGAAGATGAGCACAAAGCCCAGCGCGACGAGCGAGTACAGCATGCCCGTCATCAGGCCGCCGATCAGTGTTTCGAGGAAAAATCCCATGGTGTCGTTGCCTCGTGAGGTCAGTGGCAAATCAATGGCATATCAATGACTGGTGCCGAGGTAGGCGCTGATCACGTCGTCGTTGGCGCGCACCTCGGCGGGGCTGCCGTCACCGATCTTCTTGCCGTAGTCGAGCACGACCACGCGGTCGGAGATGTCCATCACCACGCCCATGTCGTGCTCGATCAGGACCACGGTGGTGCCGAATTCGTCGTTGACGTCGAGGATGAAACGGCACATGTCCTGCTTTTCTTCGACGTTCATGCCGGCCATCGGCTCATCAAGCAACAGCACTTGCGGCTCCATCGCCAAGGCGCGGCCCAAATCGACGCGCTTTTGCAAGCCGTAGGGCAGCCGGCCCACGGGGGTTTTGCGGTGGGCCTGGATTTCGAGGAAGTCGATGATCTTTTCCACCTTCTCGCGGTGCTCGCATTCCTCGCGCTCGGCTGGGCCGATGCCGAAGGGGTTGCGCAGCGCTTGCCAGAACAGGTTGCTTTTCATGCGCAGGTTGCGCCCGGTCATGATGTTGTCGATCACGCTCATGCCCTTGAACAGGGCTAGGTTCTGGAAGGTGCGGGCCACGCCCATTTCGGCCACCTGCCGACTGTTCATGTGGCTAAAGCGTTGCCCCCGAAAGGTGATCTGGCCTTCTTGGGGGGTGTAGACGCCGTTGATGCAGTTCAGCATCGAGCTCTTGCCCGCACCGTTGGGGCCGATGATCGAGCGGATCTCGTGCTCGCGCACGTCAAAGCTGATGTCGGTCAGCGCCTTGACGCCACCGAAGCGCAGGGAGATGTTGCTGACGTCGAGGATGACGTCGCCGATCTTGCGTTGAGCCATGGTCAGGCGGCTTTCCGATGGGTGGGGAAGGTTTTGGCGTCAAGGATCTTGAGTGTGGCGGCGACGCTGCCGCTGCGACCATCCTCAAACTTGACTGCCGTTTCGATGTACTGCTCGGTCTTGCCGCTGTAAAGCGCCTCCACCAGCAGGTGGTATTTGTCGTGGATGAAGCCGCGCTTGACCTTGCGGGTGCGGGTCATCTCGCCGTCGTCGGCGTCGAGCTCTTTGTGCAGCACCAAGAAGCGGTGGATCTGGCAGCCGGCGAGTTTTTCGTCGAGCGCCAGATCGGCGTTGACTTGCTCGATGCAGTCGCGGATCAGGGCGTAAACCTCAGGTTTTTGAGCCAGATCGGTGTAGCCGGCGTAGGGCAGGTTGCGCTTTTCAGCCCAGTTGCCGACGGCTTCGATGTCGATGTTGATGAAGGCGCAGACCTGCTCACGCCGATCACCCAAGGCCACCGCTTCCTTGATGTGCGAAAAGAACTTGAGCTTGTTCTCGACATACTTGGGCGCAAACATGCCGCCGTGATGTGGGCCACCGACCAGCCGACCGACGTCTTTGGCGCGGTCGATGATCTTCAGGTGCCCGCCTTCGTCCAGATAGCCCGCATCCCCCGTGTGATACCAGCCTTCGGCGTCCAGCACTTCAGCGGTGGCGGCCGGGTTTTTGTAGTACTCCTTGAGCAAGCCCGGCGACTTCACCAGCAACTCACCCGTCTCGCTCACCTTGATCTCGACGCCCGAGATGGGCACGCCCACGGTGTCGGCCTTGACTTCGTGGTCGGGTTGCAAGCAGACAAACACGGCGGTTTCGGTCGAGCCGTAGAGCTGCTTGAGGTTGATGCCGATCGAGCGGTAAAAGCTGAATAGATCCGGGCCGATGGCCTCACCGGCGGTGTAGGCCACGCGCACCCGGCTCAGACCCAAGGTGTTGCGCAGCGGGCCGTACATCAGCACGTTGCCCAAGGCGTAGTTCAAGCGGTCCAGCAGCCCCACGGGTTTGCCGTCCATCAGCGCCGGGCCCACGCGCCGGGCCACGGCCATGTAGTGCTGGAACAGGCCGCGCTTGAGGCGGCTGGCGTCTTCCATGCGGATCATCACGCTGGTGAGCAAGCCTTCGAAGATGCGCGGCGGGGCGAAGTAATAGGTCGGGCCGACTTCTTTCAAGTCGATGGTGACGGTGCTGGCCGATTCGGGGCAATTGACCACGTAGCCACAGACCAGCCACTGGGCGTAGGAAAAGATGTTCTGACCGATCCACGCCGGTGGCAGGTAGGCCAGCACTTCTTCGTGGGCGTTGAGGTGATCGAACGCTGCCCCGGCCCCGGCCCGGTCGATCAAGCTGGCATGGGTGTGGACCACGCCCTTGGGGTGGCCGGTGGTGCCTGAGGTGAAGAACATCGCCGCCACGTCCTCGGTCTTCAGCGCCTCGATCGCTTGCTCAAGAAAGACCGGGTGTTGCTGCGCGTGTTGACGACCGGCGTCGATCAAGCTGTCGAGCGAGCCCAAACCGGGTTCGTCGTAATGACGCAGGCCGCGTGGATCGTCGAACCAGATCTGTGCGAGCTTGGGGCACTGCTCGCGGATTTCGAGCATCTTGTCCACTTGCTCTTGGTCTTCGACCACCGCAAAGCGCACGTCAGCGTTGTGGATCGGGAAGACGAATTCGCTGCTGGCGGCGTCTTGATAAAGCGGAATCGGCACCGCACCCAGCGCTTGCGCGGCCAGCAAGGTGGCCGATAGGCGCGGGCGGTTGTCGCCAATCACCACCAGATGGTCGCCGCGTTTGACGCCGGCCAAGGCCAAGCCGCTGGTCAGATGGCGCACCAACTCGCTCAGCTCAAGCCACGTCAGCGTCTGCCAGATGCCGTACACCTTCTCGCGCAACGCGCTGGCGTGGGGGCGCTGGGCGCGGTGGTCTAGCATCAGACGTGGGAACGTCGCCTGCATCTTGGGTCTCCTGAAAACCGTCCCTGGATCGGGCCATGGATGGGTCCATGGGTGGGATAGGGGCGGATCGTAGGCCCATGTTTGACGTTATGTTGTCGGCTTGACGACAATTTAGGGGTCTTCACCCCCCGTGATTTCCCCAACCTGGTGCGCTGCCATGCCCATACATCTGCCTTTACGTGATCGTGCCCGAACCCTCAGCTCGGCCGAATTGGCGGGTATTCCTTGGCTCAACACCTTGGACGGTGCCGATCAGCGCTTCGCCATCGACGCCTTGCGCGTGGCCACGGCCGAGGCCGGCGACATCCTGTGCCGCATCGGCCGACCCGTGACGTGGTGGTTTGGTGTCATCGACGGCTTGCTCAAGATGAGCAACGACAGCGCCGGCGGGGCCCCCATCACGTTCACCGGCGTACCCCCTGGCGCTTGGTTTGGCGAAGGCACCTTGCTCAAGCGCGAGGCCTATCGCTACAACATCGAGGCCCTGCGGCGCAGCACCGTGGTGGGCTTGCCGGTCGAGACCTTTCATGCACTGCTTGGGCGCAGCATCCCCTTCAACCGCTTTGTGCTCAATCAGCTCAACGAACGCTTGGGCCAGTTCATCGCTGCGCGCGAGATTGATCGGCTCAACGACCCCGACTCGCGCGTGGCACGCAGCTTGGCCGCCCTGTTTCATCCGGTGCTGTACCCCGGCGTGGGCGAGTTGCTGCGCATCACCCAGCAAGAACTGGCGTACTTGGTGGGCTTGTCACGCCAACGCACCAACGAAGCCCTGCACACCCTGCAAAACCAAAGCCTGATTCGCATCGAATACGGCGGCGTGCGCGTGCTCGATTTGGACGGCCTGCGCATGTGCGTTACCGCCAAGGCAGCACCCCTATGATCCGTGGCTTTCCATCTGAAAGAGAGTCCGTTGATGTCCTACCGCCATCTTCTCTTGGTTTCTTGCACCGCTGTGGCCCTGATGTTGAATGCTTGCGGAGGCGGCGGGAGCAGCGCCACCACCAACGCTACCAACACCAACACCGCCACAACGACCTTGGGCGCGGCCTTTCAGCCGGCGTGGAACGCCTTTCAACAGCAAAGCGCGCCAAGCGCGAGCGCGGTGTGGTCGATCACGGTTAGCGGCACGGCTGCCAACATGGTGATGGGCAGCTACCCGATCACCGGCTCCGGCACCGTGACCCAAACCACCCGGACCACCGCCCAGCAAAGTCTCGAAGTGACCCGCGTCTACGCCATCACCGCACAGGTGGCGGGCAACACGGTGCCGCAGCTCTACACCGACGTCAGCACCTACGACCCGAGCACCTTGGCCTACTTGGGCGGCACGTTCACCGATGGCTCCGGCAGCACCAGCCCCAAGACCACCCACGACATCCTCTGGACCACCACGGCCGCCGACAGCTTCAGCGCGCAGTTTCTCAACCTGCCCGACACCACCACCGTCGCCGCCACCCGCAGCTTCCGCCTCAGCCCCACCGGCCAACTCCTGCCCGTCAACGACGACTTAACCACCCTGGCCAGCGTCCAAACCGCCTTCGGCCCCTTGATTTTTAATGCGGCGATTCGGGTGGTGTATTGAGGCGAGATGGGCTCAACCCAATCCCGCCTGCCTCAAACCGTCCCGGAATAAACGGGTGGTTTGCGCGTCTAGCCGGAAGGCAGCCAACAAGTCGGCGATGCGGTAAGTGGGGCGCTGACGCCGAATCTGCTCCAACTGGGTCTGAGCGTCACGCTGCCGGCCAGCGAGAGCTAGGCTGCATGCGGCGATGCCACGGATGTGTGCATGGGCATTGGACTGGGCGGCCGCCTGAATCGCCCAGTCGGCAGCATCCGCAAATTGGCCCAAGCGCAACAGCGCGATCACTCTCGCTCCCAACATGCCAAACAACAATGGGTCATGCGGGCTGAGTCGGCGTGATCGGTCGGCCGCACCAATTGCGGCCTGCGGATCGCCTGCTTGGGCCTGAACGAAGGCCAGCGAGTAATGGGCAAGCGCAAAGCTTGGACTCAACTCCACCGTCTGTTGCAGCGCTTGGAGGGCGTCGTCTTGCCTGCCGAGGAGCCAATAGGCCCGACCTAGCGCCAAATGAGCTGCGGGTTGCCGATCATCGGCGGCCAAGCTGTCCTGTGCGGCTTGTAGTGCTAGGTTCGAGGCGTGTGCAGCGTTGCCCCAACTCTGGAAAGCATTTTGAAAATGAGTGAAAGACAACCCTGCATGCGCAGGGGCGAAAGAAGGCGCTTGTTGGATCGCGGCTTGAAAGAACTGCTGTGCTTGCTCGTTGTTGGCTCGTTCGAAGCGGTACATGTGCCCCAAGCCACGGTGGTAGGCGAGCCAAGCGTTGAGTGAGTGGGCCGGCAGACGCAGCGAGCGGGCGCGTTCAGCCGCCTCGACTTCGCTGGCAATGTTGGCGACAACGAAATGGCCGATGTCGTCCAGCATCTCCAACAGATGATCTTGCTGGGCCACGAATGTGTCGTCCCACAAAACATGGTTGCTATGCGCATCGGCTAGCTCCACGTCCACCGCGAGGCCGCGAGGGTGAAGCCGCACAGCGCCGCTGACCACGTAATCGGCTTGCAGCAGCTGGGCAGCTTCCAGCGCGCCGAATCCCCGGGCTTGCAGTGCTAACACACTGCCATGCGCAATGACTGCGGTGCTGCGCAGGCGCGCCAAGCGGGCGATGAGATCGTGGGTCAAGCCGTAAAGGTGGGTTGCACTCACTGAGGCGTCTATGTCTGTACCTGCACCGATTTCAGCGCGTAGCGGCATGACGACAACGCTGGCGTATCGATCAGTGCTGGGCGCAGATCCAGCCCGCCCGCCTGCGGCGTCATCATCTTGAATCTGAACCGGGGCTAAAAAGCGATACCCACGACGCGGTACGGTGGCGATGCAGGCTTGGCGATGACCATCGTCGCCAATGGCCCGACGGGCTGATTTGACACAGGTGCTCAAGGCTGCGTCGGTCACGACTTTGCCGTGCCACAGCCGGTCTAACAGCTCTTCACGCCCCACTGTGCGGTCACGATGGGTGGCGAGATGCACCAAAAAATCGAAGACCAAAGGCTCGACGGGCCACACCGCACCGCCACGGCGCAACTGGTAGCGTCGGGTGTCTAGCGAGCAGTCGAGGAAGGTCAGCAACATGGCTGTGCGCCCAGAGCGTGCGGATCAGCTCGGTCCGAAAGATCAACCGGGCGGTCTGATGATAGCGGAAGGCCCTGGGGGGTGTTCCTCATCGAAACCTCAGCATTTCCACGATGGAAAGTCATGTGACGTCCGAAAGATCTCGCTACTGTTTCGATCACAGAAGGGGCGATATGGAGTCGCCCAGAGACATAGAAGGAGATTCAAAATGAACGCTTCCCTTTACGAACGCTTGGGCAAAGCTGATGGCATTGGCCGTCTAGTTGATGACGTTATGGCGGCGCATTTGGCGAACCCGACGATCAAGACTCGCTTCGAGCACATTGCTGATCTAGACAAAGCCAAGCGGCTGGCACGCGAATTCTTCTGCATGGGTGCAGGAGGCCCCGAGGCTTACACCGGCCGCGACATGCTCACGGCCCACCGTGGCATGAACATCAGCGAACAGGAGTATCTGGCTGTCGTGGATGACATCATGGGTGCATTGACCAAGAACCAGAGCGATAGCGCAACACAGCATGAGGTGCTGGGCATTTTGTATTCGCTCAAGGGCTCAATCGTGCGTGTTTGAACGCCTCTGCACCGTAGCTCGTCAGCCTTTCGTGTTTCTGAGTGCAGAAATTACCGATGCCCCCCCGCCACATTCCTCACCCCCGCCACCACATGCCCTGAGGGCACGTGGGCGGCGGCGTGTTCGACGTGGCCGGTTTGGTCGTCGAAGAAGAAGTCGGGTTCGAATTCACGCAGGAAATCGCCCTTGGGCAGGCCGCCGAGGAACATGGCTTCATCGACGTCGATGTGCCAGTCCATCAGGGTGCGGATGGCGCGTTCGTGGGCTGGGGCGCTGCGGGCGGTGACCAAGGCGGTGCGCACGCGCATCGCTTTGGGGCTGGCGCTGCCTTCGTGTTGCAGGCGGTGCAGGGCTTCGAGCAGCGGCTTGAAGGGGCCGGCCGGCAGGGGCTGGCGGCTTTGGGCGGCTTCGTGGCGCTGAAAGGCTTGCAGGCCGTCGCTTTGGTAGATGCGCTCGGCTTCGTCGGAGAACAGCACGGCGTCACCGTCAAAGGCAATGCGCACTTCATGCGGGTGCGCGGCGCTGGCGTGGGCCGATTGGGGATAAACCTTGGCGGCCGGAATGCCCGCTGCCAAGGCTTGACGCACGTCGTCTTCGTTGGCCGAGAGAAACAGGTGCGCATTGAGCGGCTTGAGGTAGCGCCACGGGTTGGTGCCCCGGGTGAACACGCCGCGCTCGATGTTCAAGCCGTAGTGCTGCGCCGAGCGAAACACCCGCATCCCTGAGACCGGATCGTTGCGCGACAGGATCACCACCTCGACCTGCGCCCGCTCGTCGCCCTGATTGAACGCCAGCAGCTTGCGCACCAGCGACAGCGCCACCCCCGGCGCCGCAGGCTGATCCAGCCGGGCCAGCTGAAGCTGGCGGTAGGCGGTGTCGTCGGTGGCCTCAAACAGGCGGTTTTCCTCTTCAAAGTCGAAGAGTGCGCGCGAGGAAATGGCGACGATTAGACGTCCGTCAAGGTTTGCAGCCATGGCCGGATCATAGTGATCCAAGGTCAGCAAAAGGGGATGGATGTGAAGCGATATCTGACAAACTGGTTTGGGGCTCTTGGCGTTCTTGGGTTGCTGTTTTGGGCCGGTGTGGTGTGGGCTGCCCAAGTGCAGATGCAGATGCAGATGCCGATGCCGGTGCTGACGGGTTCGGTGACCGATGTGGCGGGCGTGTTGTCGGCCCAGCAGCGCCAAACCTTGGAAGAGCGTTTGGCCCAGTTGGCGGCCTCCGGGGCGGGATGTGCGGGTGGTGGTGGTGGCGGGCATTCAGCCTGAAAGCATCGAGGCCTACACCCAACGGCTGGTGCAACAAGCCCACGCGGGCGATGCGGTGCTGATCGTGGTGGCGGTTGAAGACCGCAAGATGCGTATCGAAGTGCCGCGCGCCCTCAGCTCAGTGATCTCAGACGCCGCCGCGCAAAGCGTGATCGATCAGCAACTGAAACCTGCTTTCCGCGACAACCGTTTTGCCGATGGTTTGCAGGCAGCGGTGGGGCGGATCGGGGAGATGCTGCGTACGGTTCCTGCGGCTGACGGGCTTGATCACCACATCAATCCGCTCACACTGTTCTGGGGTGTGCTGGGCCTGTTTGTGGGGACCATCGTGCTGTCCGTCGTGATGGCTAGCCTCGGAAGCATGACGGTGCCGCTCATCTTGATGAGCCTTGTAGGCGGGTGTGTGATGCTCTCGCTGGCAGACCTTGTGTTGAGCTTGGGGGCTGCGGTCTTCACCGGAGGTGTCGCTTTCGCGGTGGTTTCTGCCATCGACGGTGCCGATTGGATGGATGTTTTTCTTCCTGCTGATGCGCCCGCCTCGGGGCCTCCATCGTTGAGCAACAGTCTCAGCTCGTCGGGTGACAGCAGTTTTAACAGCAGCTCCAGCAGCAGTTCGGACAGTGGCGGCGGAGGCGGGGCTTCGGGGGATTGGTGAGTGGCGGCTCAGTGCACAAACCCGATCGTGTTGCGCTTGGGGGCGTTGTTGCCGGGCAAGTCAGCGGCTTCAAGGTGATCGCGACCGGCGAGTTTGGCGTTGCCGAAGGCGCAGAGCCAGGCGCGGCGCATTTCTCGGGGTACCAGCTCGGCCATGCGCTCAAGGACGGCGGGGCGCGGTTCGGGCTCGAAGCGTTCGCCCCAGTGGTGGGCTGAGCGGATCGATTGGTAGAGCCGCAAGGCGATGGCTTGGGCGGCGGCGTGGTCGGGGTTGGAGACCTCGAAGACGTTCATGCGGTTGAGGATCGGCTCGGGGATGTTGCGTTCGTCGTTGGCGGTGGCCACCCAGATGACTTGGCTGGCGTCGATGGCGACTTCAGCAAATTCGTCGATGAAGTGGTGCGCGGTGTCGTGCTCCAGCAAGCTGTAGAGCGCGCCCAGCGGGTCGTAGGCGTGTTCGCTGCTGGCTTTGTCGATCTCATCGACCACCATCACGGGGTTGGCGTACTGGCCGTCCACCAAGGTTTCGAAAACCTTGCCAGCGCGCGCGCCTTTCCATTGGCTCGACGCCCCTGACAGCACCCAGCCGGCGGTGAGTGAGCTCATCGACACAAAGCCCATGCCGGTGCCGAGCAAATTGGCGATCTCGCGGGCGAAGTGGGTTTTGCCCACGCCGGGCGGGCCCAGCAGCAGGATCGGGGTGATTTCGAGCGCATCAAGGCTGTCTTCGCACAGGGCGAGCTGGCGACGCACGTCGTCGAGCACGTTGTGGAAATTGGGCAGCTCCTCATAGAGATGCGCCATGGCGGGCAGGCCGGAGGGCTTGACTTGGAAGCGGTCCGGGCCTTTTTCGAGCATGCGCTCATAGGTGCTGCGCAGACTTTCGTGATCACGCTGCGGCAGCTTGCCGAGACGCTTTTCAACCTCGCCGAGTTGATAGACCGGGCGCATCTTGGCCACCGGAATGGCTTGGGACGGGGTGCGGGAGGGAACCAGATCGGTGCTCATGCCTGCTCCTGAAAGTCGGTACCTCAAGCATGCATGATCCGTGCCGGTTTTGCAGGATGCCGCAGAACACGTTCTGCGGACGATGTCACTGAACCGCCCCTCAGTGTCACTTCACCCACGTGTTGATCTGGATGATCGGCAGCAGCACCGCCAGCACGATCACCATCACCACCGCGCCCATGACGACGATCAGCAAGGGCTCCAACAGCGTGGCCAGTTGCATGGCACGACGTTGGACCTCGGCCGAGAGCTGCGCGGCGGCGCGGTCGAGCATGCGTGGCAGGTCGCCGGTTTGTTCGCCCAAGCGGGCAAACATCGACAGCAGTCCGGGGAAACGCTTCTTGGCCGCCAGCGCTGCGCCCAGCGGCGCACCTTCGCGCACCCGGGCCAAGGCATCGATGGCGTCGCTGCGCATGGCGCGGTTCGAGAGCGTTTCGGCGGCGGCTTGCAAGGCTTTGAGGATCGGCACCCCAGAGCCTGCCAGCATGGCCAGCGTGCCGGCAAAGCGCGCCGCGTTATAGCCGCGCGCCAGCCGACCCACCAACGGCAGGGTGAGCCAAAACGCGTCCAGACGCTCGCGGGTGACTTCGTTGCGTCGCGCCAAAACCAGCATGCCGAAGCCGCCGCCCAAGCCCAACGCCAGCAGCCAGCCCCAGTGGCGGATAAAGCCGCTGATGGCCAGCATCGCTACGGTCAAAAAAGGCAGGCTGCGCTTGCCGCCGGCAAAAACTTGGGCCACTTGCGGCACCACGTAGGTGACCAAGAAGATCACGATCACCACCGCCACCAGCGAGACGATGGCCGGATAGAGCGCGGCACCGATCAGTTTGGCCTTGAGCGCTTGGCGCTCTTCCAAGTCGTCGGCCAGGCGTTCGAGCACTTTGCCAAGCTGGCCGCTTTGCTCCCCCGCAGCCACCACGGCGCGGTAGACCTCGTCGAACTCGCTCGGCGCGTTGGCCAAAGCGCTGCCAAAGGAAGAACCAGCGTTGACGTCGGCTTTGAGCTGCGCCATCAGCTCGCGCAGGCTGGTGGCTTCGGCATCTTCGCTCAGGGCGGTGAGGGCGCGCTCCAGCGGCAGACCGGCGCTAACCAGACCGGCGATCTGGCGGGTCCAGATCGCCAAGGTGGTGGCCGAGAAGACCCGTTTGGAGCCGAAGTTGCGGCTGGCGGCGCTGACTTCGCTGGATGCCACCGGCTGCACGTCCAGCGGCACCAGTTGCCGCGCGCGCAATTGAGCCCGCACCGCCTTGGCGTTGTCGGCTTCGAGCAAGCCAGAGCTGGTCTTGCCCTCGGCGTCCAGCGCTTCAAATCGGTAGGCGGGCATGGTGCGTGTCGGTGGGGGATGCCAATCAATCGCGCGTCACGCGCAGCAACTCTTCTTGCGAGGTTTGGCCACTGCGCACCAAGCGCTCGCCGTCTTCACGCAAGCTGTGCATGCCCCCCGCGCGGGCGGCGGCCAAGAGCTGCGACTCGGGCGCGCGACCGTGGATCAGTGCGCGCAGCGATTCTTCGCAAACCATCAACTCATAAATGCCGCTGCGGCCCCGGTAGCCGCTTTGACCGCACTTGTCGCAGCCGACAGCGCGCCAGCGGCCGGTCGGGGCGTCTTGCACCTTGCAGTGGGTGCAGAGCTGGCGCACCAAGCGCTGGGCCAGCACGCCCAGCAAGCTGGAGCTGAGCAAGAAGGGCTCGATGCCCATGTCGGTGAGACGGGTTACGGCGCTGATGGCGTCGTTGGTGTGCAGTGTCGCCAGCACCAAGTGGCCGGTGAGGGAGGCCTGCACGGCGATCTGGGCGGTCTCGAAATCGCGGATTTCGCCGATCATGATCACGTCTGGGTCTTGGCGCAGGATGGCGCGTAGGGCCCGGGCAAAGGTGAGGTCGATCTTGGCGTTGATCTGCGTTTGGCCGATGCCGGCCAACTCGTATTCGACCGGGTCTTCAACGGTCAGCACGTTGGTGGTGCTGGTGTCGAGTCGCTCTAAGGCGGCGTAGAGCGTGGTGGTTTTGCCCGAGCCGGTCGGGCCTGTGACCAGCACGATGCCGTGCGGCTGATGGACCATGCGGTGAAAGCGCGCTAGGGTCTCCCCCGCCATCCCCAAGCCTTCAAGCGAGAACTTGGCGTCGCCCTTGTCGAGCAAACGCAGCACCGCGCGCTCACCATGCACAGAAGGCAAGGTCGAGACGCGCACGTCGATGGCGCGTGCGCCGATGCGCAAGCTGATGCGGCCATCTTGCGGCAGGCGTTTTTCAGAAATATCGAGCTCGGCCATGATCTTTAGGCGCGAGATCAGGGCGGCGTGCAAGGCGCGATTGGGTTGAACGATCTCGCGCAAGGTGCCATCGACACGAAAGCGCACCGAAGAATTGCGCTCGTACGGTTCGATGTGGATGTCGCTGGCCCCGTCCTTGGCCGCATGGGTCAGCAAGGCGTTGAGCATGCGGATGATGGGTGCGTCGTTGGCGCTCTCCAGCAAGTCTTCCACGGCGGGCAAGTCTTGCATCATCTGCGAGAAATCGACCGCGTTTTCGACCTCATCGACCACCGCAGCGGCGCTTGACTCCCCCCCGGCGTAGGCCTGAGCGATGCGTCGGCCGATGCTTTCGATGGGCTCGCGTTCCAGCGCATCGACCACAAAGTGGCGCAGCACCTCGCCCAAAGCGTCTTTGGAAACTTCCGGGTCGCCGTAGAGCACCAAGCGGTGGCCGTCGTCCTCGATCAAAAGGTTATGCGCCTTGGCAAAGGCGTAGGGCAGGGGGTGACGCAGCACAGCCATGATCAGTCTGGCCCTCGCTCAGAACGGTGCGTCGGTGGGTGAGACTTCGGCGGCTCGGTCTTTGGCGCGCTGGATGCGGGTGGCGCGTTTCAGCGGCGGCAACACCGGCGAGTCTTGAATCGGTGTCAAAGACGAGGCACGCGGTTGCTGATCAAGCTGCTGGGCGCGGATTTTTTCGTAGCGATCCAGCGTCAGCCGGTCGGCCGCGTCTTGGGTACGCATGACCACTGGGCGCAGGAAGACCAACAGATTGGTTTTGACGCGCTTGCGGTTTTCACTGCGGAACAAATACCCAATCAGCGGAATGCTGGCCAAGAAGGGCACTTTGTCTTCGCCGTCGGTGTACTCGTCCTTGAGCAAGCCCCCTAGCACCATGATCTGACCGTCATCGACCACCACGGTGGTTTCGATTGAGCTCTTGTCGGTGATCGGGCCGGAGGAGCCGGACGTCACGGAGGTGTTGTTGACCGAGGAGTTCTCTTGGTAGATCGCCATGCGCACTGTGCCGCCTTCGCCGATCTGCGGCTTGACGCGCAGGGTCAGGCCGACGTCCTTGCGCTCAATGGTCTGGAACGGATTGGCCGAGCCATTGCTGGTGCCGGTGTTGGTGAAGCTGCCGGTGACGAAGGGCACGTTTTGGCCGATGACGATCTTGGCTTCTTCGTTGTCGAGCGTGACCAGATTGGGCGTGGACAGGATGTTGCTGTCGGTGTTGTTTTGCAGAAAGCGCGCCAGTCCACCCAAGGTGTAGATGCCGTTGATGTTGCGCAGCAAACCGACGTTAAAACCCGTGCCCAAGGTGACGGTGGCCGATCCGGTGGCAGCTGCCGTTGACAGGCTCACGATGTTCGGGCTGCCACCGTTGTTGAAATTGGTGCCCATGTAAGCGCCAGTCTTATCACCGTTGCTGCCGATCAGGTTCTGCCACTGAAAACCGAATTCCGCTGCTTGCTGGGCGTCCATCTTGACGATCATCGACTCAACGTAGACCTGCGCACGCCGGGCATCGAGCTGTTCGATCACCGCGCGCAGCTGGCGATAGACCGGCTCAGGGGCGGTGATGATGAGTGCGTTGGTGGCTGGATCGGCTTGGATGAAGCCGCCGGTCGAGGGACTGGCCGAGGCCGAGACCGGACTGGTGGCTTGGGTCGAGGCCCCGCCCGGTGCGCCGGGCATGGGCAGGTTGGTCCCGCCGACCCCCCCTGAGGTACCGCTGCTGCCGCCTGCACCGTAAGCCGCTCGCAGCACGGTGGCGAGCTTGGTGGCATCGGCATTCTTGAGATGCACCACATAGATGTTGCCGCCGATGCCGCTGCCCGCCGCAGGCCGGTCGAGGCGTTCGATGGTGCTGCGCATCATGGCCATGCGGGTCGGATTCGGGGCGCGAACCAGCAAGGTGTTGGTGCGTGAGTCGGCGCTGATCGTCACGCCACTGCCGCTGCCGCCCCCACCGGGTTGACCGATGGCAGCCGCTGCACCGCCCGCATCGGCAAAGCGTTGCACCACCGGGGCCAGATCAGCTGCCACGGCGTGCTTGAGCGAGATGACCTCGACCTCGGTGCCGCCGGGCACATCGGTGGCGGCGATGATCGTGGCGATGCGCTTGAGGTTGTCAGCGTAGTCGGTGATCACCAAGCTGTTGTTGCCCGGGTTGGCGTTGATGGTGTTGTTCGGGCTGATCAGCGGGCGCAGCACGGCCACCAAGTTGTTGGCGTTCTCGTGCTGAAGCCGAAAAATCTGCGTGAGGATCTGATCCCCGGAGCGCGTCACCGCCCCGACCGAAACCGTGCCGGTTTGCACCTTGGCATCGGCCTCTGGCACCACCTTGAGCAGGCCCGCGACATCGATCACCGTGTTGCCCAACCCCCGCAGGGCGGCCATGTAATTGAGAAAGGCCTCGCGCGGGGTGAGCGGCTGCTCGCTGTAGAGCGTGATCGTGCCCTTGATACGTGGATCGACCACGATGGGGCGGCCCAGGATGGTGGACATGGCCCTTGAGACCGCGTCGATTTCGGCGTTGACGAAGTTCAGCGTCACAGGTTCACGGGCGGCCGTGATGGCTTTGGGTGCAGCAAGGGTCGCCATGGGGCCGAGTGCCAAGGAGCTACTGAGCACGCTGAGCAGCACACGCTGGCAGGTCAAGGGGGAAGGGGTCAAGCGCAGGATCATGGGCGGGATCATGAATCATCCGATCGTGAGCAGGGTACGCGTGCCTTCGCGTCGCCCGATGATGTTGAGCAAATTGGCCAAGGCGGGCGCGTCTTCGTCGGTCGCGGTGGCCTCACCACGTAGGCGCAGACCGCTGGTGCTCCAGCTGCCCGAGCCGGACAAACGCAGCGGTGAGCCCTCGGCACTACTGAGATGGATCTGGGCCGTGCCAGCGCCGGCGGCGTCGCCTTGCAATTTGATTTGGTAGGTGCCCAGACGCGGCAAGGTGGCCAAGCGGGAGGACAAATCACGCAGCTCCAAGGTCAAGGTGCCTTGAAATGCCAGCCGACCTTGGGCCCATTCGAAGGCTAAATCGTGGCTATCGAGGCGCACCGCACCGCCCATTTGCAAGGTGTTCCACGGTGTGCCTAAGCCCGCCAACCAAGCTGCCGGCCAGTGGCCGATGCCCTCCGTGGGGTGATGCACTTCGACGCGCATCCGGCCTAAACCGGGGAGCAAGTCGATCTGGACGGGGTTATGCAGATGCTGTTCATGGTTCAAACTCAGACGCCAAGACACCGCGCTCAAAGGCGCAAGCGTCCAGTTCAGGCGACCGGGCAAAAGGCGTGCATCGCGACTGCCGGGGCCGCCCGTTAAAACCAACAAGGCGCTACCGGCCCAGAGCGTGCCTTGGGCTTCAGCCAGTTGTAGGCGTCCTTGGGTCGCAGACTGCACGGCGCTGGCCAGCCACGTGGCTGGGGCGAAAAGACCTAGGCCGATCACCAGGCCCATCCACGCGCCGACCCATGCCCAGCGCTTGATGCTGCGGTGCGCTGGACGCGCTGGAGCGCCTTCAGGACGCCGACGTCGTGCGGCTTTGGGGATCAAAGGAGCGATGCGCAGTTTGATCATGAGGGGGATCTGACCACACTGAGTGTGAAGGTGCCGCTGTAGGTGATGTTGCCGGGCACTGTGCTGCGTTGCAGCTGCGCTTCCAGCACCCGAGCGCGTGCGGCACCGCGAATCTCGCCGAGCCAAGCTTGAAAGGCCGCTGGCGTGACTTCGCTGAACGTCACGGTGGCCCGATCCCCCGCCGGCGTGACGCGGGTGGTCGGCCCGAGGCGCGCACTGGCGGCCATCAGGGCGGTTTCGGCTTCGCTGGCGGAGACCGCAGGCAGGGCGCGCAGCTCATGGGCTTCGGCCGCCAGCCGTTGCATTTGCTGAACTTGATCGTCGAGTTCTTGGAGTTGCACCGGCGCAGCCTTGATGGTTTTAAGAGCCGGCTGCAACCCGACACTCCAGAGCAAGTAGCCGCTGAGGCTCAAGACGGCCAAGATAAGACCCCATTTTTCACGCGAGGACGCTGCGTCCCAGCGCGTGATGCCTTGATGGAGCAGGGGCGCAACCAAGGGCGAAAACACGCTGCCCAAGTGGGCCGGGAGGACGCGCCGGCTCATCGTGCGGCTCCTGTGCCGTGGCGCAGTGTGACTTGGCCTGAGGCGGCGCTTTCAACCTGCCAACCGGCCGAGCGCAGGGTGTCGCGCAAATGATCCACTTGGGCTGGAGCAAGCGTTGGCGCATCCAGTTGCAGTTGGCGGCCGTCGTAACGCAAAGCTTGCACGGCGCTTTGTTCGGGCCAAGCACTGGCTGCGACGCTCAGGAGGGTTTCCAGATCGGTGTCGCCGTTTTTGCCGGCGGTGGCGCGCAAGGCTTCGTTTTCACGCCGCATTTGCACGGGAGCATCCAAGATGGCTCGAACTTGGGGATGGGCTTGTTGCAGCACGCTGATGATCTTTTGACGTTGCGCGGCCACCTGATCCTGGAGCATCCAGGCCCAAGCGTTCAGGCCGACAAGGTTGACGAGGGCCAGACCGATCAGCCCTTGGCGGGTGGCCCGCCAGGCTGGCGAGCGAAACTCACGCCCCACATCGCGCAACCAAGCGGCCGTGCGGTGACGTGGGGCCATGTCAAATTGACGCAAATTCCAGCGCGATTCAGCGATCTTGAGCAAGCGCTCAGCCGCCGAGACGATGTGTACCGGCTGGCCCAGCCAGCGCTCAGCCGCAGCCGCCATGGCTGGGTTGGCGCTGAACAGCGAGTTGGCCGGCAGGCGATCAGGCAGCAAGGCGCGTGATAAACCCCCTTTGAGCGGCCAACTGGCGACGCCATCGCTGTGTGCCCAAGTGAGCAGCACAGCGTCGCTGGGGCTGTCGTAGTCTTGGCCGAAATGGCCGCGCGGGATTTCTCCCGGCCACATCGGTGGGCCGACCCGGTCCACCACACAGCCAGCTCGCTCCAAATGGTCAATCTGATCCGCCAACCAGCCCCGATTCGTCACGGCCACCCAAGCGGACTCCCCCGCCCGAGCGCCAGGTTCTAGGGCGAAATGCACGGCATCCGGCTCGTCCATCAACTGCTCTTCGAGCATGCCGGCCAAGGCAGCGCGCAGTCGGGCTGCGGGTGCTTTGGGGCAGGTGATGCGATGCCAGCTTAGGTCGGTTTCGGCCAGCACGGCCACGGTGCTGGTGGCTTTGGGCAGCAGGGCCGCAACACACTGGCCCTGATCCACCAAGATGCCGTTGCTTGAGTAGACGTAGCCGTAGACCGCTGTGTTGTTGGGCGTTGGCACAGCCGCACCGACCGGCATGGTGGGGTGCAGGCGCAGGCGTGCGGGCAGTTGAACAACAAGCAAACTCATGCGGTAACGACGGTGAGGGCCAGCCAGAAGATGATGGGGATTGTAGGGGTGCGGTTACACCGCCAGCGCATCAAAAAGGTGGCGCAGTGGGGGCCAGCATCAAGACCCCCGGGCCCACGCGCTCGACCGAGAGAATACGCACTTCCAGCCCCACCCGTTCGACCAAAGAACGCTGGCTGACGATCAGTTCATCCAAGCGTAAGGAGCCGACGATCTCGAAGTAGTTGCTACGGACATCCAAGCCTTGCAAGTTGCTCGGCAAGGGCCGCCCCAAAATCGTGACCAAGGCATCCAGCGTCTTGAGGGGGGTGCGTTGGCGCACCTGCACCAAGCGTTGGGCACTGGCCAAGTCCAAGTCGGGGATAGCGGCAGCGATGACTTCTTTGCTGGCGGTATTGAGATTGACGGGTGTGCGTCGGGGCAACAGCGCCAAATGCGGTGCCAGCTTAGCCACCGCTAGCCGGTCGATCTTCAACCAGCCGAGTTGTTCGACCCTAGCCGGCACCAAGGGCACAGGACCACCGGGAGTCTGTGGTTGGGCCAGCAAAGCCGCAGCCACCGCCTCAACCAACTGTGTACCCGTTTGGGCGGATACGCCGACAAATTCACATAGACGCAACAAGCTGGCTTGCTCCTCGGCCACGATCTTGCCGTTGAGCACCAAGTTGCGCAGGTTGTAGCGCGCTTGGGCGTCACTGATGGCCCCCGAGAGGAAGGCATCTGGGCCGGCGTCTTCGGTGGTATTGCGCTCAGCGGCCAGAAAAGTCGAGAGGCGCGCTTCGGCCAAGGGCATGGCCCAAGGCTCACCGAGGTGATCGGCCCCCCCGGCGCGGGCATCTTCGCGCAGGATCAAGCGCGCCCAGTCCAAGGCACCATTCAGGATCCATTGCGCTTGGGTTTGGGTGCGCTCGGCGGCTTCGACTTGGATGGCGCGCCATTGTTGCCAGATCATGGCTGAGGCCACGGTGGTCACCAGCGTGACGATCACCATGGCGGTCAGCAGGGCCGCACCGCGTTGCTTGGAGGCGTTCGTCATGGATGAATCAGTCGAGTATCGCGGGTGATGCTGCCGCTGCGACCGCTGATGGGACTGAGATTCAAGATCAGGCGCACGCCGTCGGGCAAGGCTTGACGACCGCCGGCCACAGCCGCTGACTTGGCCGCGCTGCCATCGCCGACGTCGGCCTCGCCGGTCGATTGGGCGTTACTCCAAGCGTTGCTGATGCTGTAGAAATATTGCAGCTGCCACGATGCGATGCCCGGGAGGGCGTGGAGCGTGCCCGGCTCGTCGCCGCGTAATTGCTGGCTACGAAACCAATGCTCTTGAAGCATGTCGGCCTGGGTGGCAGGCGGGGCGCTCCAGCGTAAGAGCTCACCGCCTTGGACACTCCAGACCACCACTTGGACACCTTCAGGTTGGCGGCGGATCAGCCGCAAGTGCGCCCCATCGAACGACAAGTTGGGCACCGTGGGGTTGTCATCAATCTCCCGCAAATCAATCTCCCACTGCGCCAGCACCGATTGCAAGCGCAGCAGATGGTCGAGCCGCTTCTGGGCGGTGTCGCGTGTTCGCATCACCATATCGACACCCTGCCAAGACATCGCCGCCATCAGCGCCATGATGAACAAGGAGATCAGGACTTCGATCAGGGTAAAGCCGCTGCGGCTGCGGTGGTGGGCGTTCATCGCATTCTCGGTAGCACTGTGGACAGCGTCAGCACAGGCTGATCCAGATCGTCATGCACCTGCGCATCGATGCGTCTGAAATTGGGGTTGGGCGTGGGGCGTACGACCAGATGCACGCGATAGGTGTGATCGGCTTGGATGCAGCTCACATCGCTGTCACCCACCGGCGGAAACTGCCCGGTGATACGTAGCCCCGTGAGCTGATTGTCGGCACACCACTGCGCAGCCAGCACATCAGCGAGACGTTCGGTGTTGCGCGCCAAGGCGCTGGCGGCTTTGAGGCCGGCGGTCAGACCGATGGCCACGATGGTCAGGGCCACCATCACCTCGATGAGCGTCATGCCACGCTGCTTGTGCATGCTGGACTACTTCGCCGCTGAAGCGGCCGGGTCAGGAGTGTCATGGCTGATCAGGAACGGGCCCAAGCCGTCGGTGCGCAAGATGATGCGGTGGTGTTCATCGGCCAAGATCACCGCTTGCGCCGGAATCACTGGCTCCGGGCCGAGGATGACGCTTTCCCGTCGATCATCGAGCCAGATCTGCACGTGGGCGCGGGTTTCATCCTCCAGCCAACGCTCAGGCAGTTTGGCGATCTCGGGCAAGCCGGTGAATTCAAAGTCGGCCCCCGGTTTGGCGCTGCGCGGCTGCCAGCGCACCACCGTGCCAAAGCCCCGGGCCTGAGCCCGTGCTGATTCAAACAAAGAGGCCAACCGCAAGGCTTCGCGCTCAAGCCGGGTATCGCCGCTGTCGCGCAGTGCCAAGGAGGCCACCGCGCTGGCCACGCCGATCAGCATCACCACGATCATCAGCTCTAGGAGCGTGAAGCCCCGGATGGGTTTCACTGCCAAGAGCCAATATCAGCATTCTTGCCCTCGCCGCCCGCTTGACCGTCACCGCCATAGCTGAAGATGTCGATCTCACCTTTGATGCCCGGATAAACGTACAAGTACGGCCGGCCCCACGGGTCGTTGGGCATCTTTTCGAGATAAGGCTTCCAGTTGTTCGGGATCGGGCCCGCAGCGGGTTTGAGCACCAAGGCTTGCAGGCCTTGCTCGGCGGTGGGATAGCGTTGGTTATCCAGCTTGTAGAGCTTCAGCGCTTGCATCAGGTTGGCAATGTCGGTGCGTGCGGCGGTGACGCGGGCATCGTCGGCCCGGTCCAGCACGCTGGGCACGACCAAGGCCGCCAAGACGCCGATGATGACCAGCACCACCATCAACTCGATCAGGGTGAAACCGCGTTGAACGGCCCGGAGGGCGGAGGGACAGGAAAAAAGCATCGGGTGACACCGTGAATAGGAGAGGGGGATCCATGATAATCGTCCCATGGTGGCTCGAATCACAGCATGGATGGTTTGGACGCTCCTAGCGACGAGTGCCGTCGCTTGGGGGCTGAAGCTCTTTGTTCGTCCAGAACCCGTTCCCGCTCATGCACGCATGGTGACGATGGAACAAACCTTAAAAGGCGATCCGCTGCGGCTGTTCGCTTCGGTGTCGGCTGCCTCTTCGCCTTCGGCCTCAGCCAGTGCAGGTGGCAGTGCCATGGTGGGCCGCTTCCGTTTGGTGGGCATGGCTGCGGCTTCATCGCCCACTTCGGATCGTCAAGGGGTCGCTCTGCTGTCGATTGATGGCAAGCCGGCACGGGCTTTTGAGGTGGGTGACGTGGTCGATGCCGACTGGGTGTTGCAGTCCGTCAGCGCCCGACAAGTCCGACTCGGACCCGTGGGGCAGGCAGCGGTCACGGTGCTTGATTTGCCAGCGTTGCCCCCACCCGCCACGGGCACGCTCACGGCTGCGGCTCATCGTGCGGCTGATTGGCTCAAAGTACCTGCTGCGCCGTCGCCGTCGCCGTCTGCGCTGCCCACACCTGCGGCTTTTGCACCACAGGCACCACAAACGCCGCCGCCGCCCGCTGCGGCGAACACACCTGCGCCGTTGGGTCGGCCCATCGCTGCTGCTGCGGCCCCCGTTCGCTGAACATCGAACATCACGTGTCTTGCACGTCGCTGAGCAGTGCGGCGGCGGCTTCCAGCAACGGTAGCGTTAACGGCAATTGCGTGCCATCAATGCCGTCCAGACCGACGCTTGGCAGGGCTTGCGCCCCCACCTTGCTGATGATGGCCGCCAGCTCGGGTTGCAGGCTGTGCGGCGTATCGCTGCCGGCCACGAAACAGTAGTCGCCCAAGGAGCCCGTTAAACGGTGCCCGATCAGCATGGCGGCACAGGCGTTCAGCCCTTCCACCATCACGGTGTGACGCCGCTTGGCGGCAGCCATCATGGCACCGACCATCACGGCGGTTTCAAAGCCGCCAAAAGCTGCCAAAACATCGATCGGATCTTCGATGGGGCCGTGACGGTTTTGATTCTTCTGAATCATCAGAAGTTTTTTCAAAGGGGCGTCAGCTTGGATCAAGTCCGCCAGCGCCAAGCCACTCAACTGCGAAATCACCAAGGCGGCGACCACCTGTGAGCCGGTCCCCAAGCCCACGCAGGCAAGCACGTTGCCGGGTAGCGATTCGACAATATCTTGGCCGGCCCGGATAGCGGCCTGCACTTGGGCCACCGTCATGGCCGCAGCAACGCGGCAGTTGCGGGTGCCGTGAGCGATCTTGCGGGCTAGCACGCCGGGCTGTGCCGGCAGATCGGTGGCCAGACCGCAATCGACCACCCGGGTGGTCATGCCGCGTTGGTGCGCCAGCACCGCCAAAGGCAGCTTGGAGGCCAAGATGTCGTTGATCAGGCCGATGCTGTCTTGGAGGTGACTGTGTGTCACCACATCCACGGCCAAGCCGTGATCACCGCCGAAGATCACCAGTTGAGCTTGCCGCAAGCGCGGCCGAGGCTGGTTCTGGATCAGGGCCAAACGCAAGGCCAGATTTTCCAGCGGGGCCAAGGGCCCCGGGGTGCCGTGAACCAAGCGCCGCTGACCCAAGCGGTAGCGGATCGATTCTTCCAGCGCGGCCCCCGAGATCGGCACCACCTGCTGCGTATCCATCGTGTGTGTCATGGCGTCCGATTGTGGCGAGCTCGTCGGACGTCAACAAGCTTCACCCAAGGGGTGTCCAACACAGTAAAGACCGAATCAGCGCAGAAATAAGCGGTAAACGGGGTTATCTGTTTCCTCGACGCACGGGTAAGCCAAGGTGGCGAGGAAGTCGGTGAAGGCCGAGTCATCCGTACCCGGCACCTGCACACCGATCAGGATGCGACCGTAATCGGCCCCTTGATTGCGGTAGTGGAACAAGCTGATGTTCCAGCTGGGATGCATGCTCGACAGAAAACGCATCAATGCGCCCGGGCGCTCCGGGAAGACGAAGCGGAACAAGCGCTCGTTTTGCGCCAACTCCGAGCGGCCGCCGACCATGTGGCGCAAGTGTGAGCTGGCCAGCTCGTCGCGGGTCAAGTCCACTGTGGCAAAACCCTGGGTACGGAAATGCTCTGCGATCTGTTCCGACTCACCCCGAGCGCTCAAAGTCAGGCCGACAAAGATGTGGGCTTGCTGAGCGTGGCTGATGCGGTAATTGAACTCGGTGACGCTGCGTGGGCCGATCAGCTCGCAAAAACGTTTGAACGAGCCGCGCTCTTCGGGAATCGTCACCGCAAACAAGGCTTCGCGTCGTTCGCCCACTTCGGCGCGCTCGGCCACAAAGCGCAGCCGATCAAAGTTCATGTTGGCACCGCAAGTGATGGCGATCAGGGTCTGATCCTTGCAGCCGGTGCGCTCAACGTACTGTTTGATGGCTGCCACGCCCAAGGCCCCAGCGGGCTCAAGGATGGCGCGCGTGTCTTGGAACACATCCTTCATGGCCGCGCACACCGCATCGGTATCGACCCGGATGAAATCGTCCACCAAGGTGCGCGTCAGGCGAAAGGTTTCCTCACCGACATACTTGACAGCGGTGCCGTCCGAAAAGAGACCGACATCGTTGAGTCGCACACGCTCACCCGCTTCGACCGAGCGGATCATGGCGTCGGAGTCGGTGGTCTGTACGCCGATGACCTTGATCTCGGGACGCACTGCCTTGAGGTAGGCCGCGATGCCAGAAATCAAGCCGCCGCCGCCGATGGCCACAAAGATGGCGTCGATGGGGCCTTGGTGTTGACGCAGGATCTCCATGCCGATGGTGCCTTGACCGGCGATGACATCCGGGTCATCGAAGGGATGCACAAAGGTCATCTGTTCCTGTGTGGCCAAGGTCAGCGCGTAGTCATAAGCGTCGGAGTAGCTCTCACCGCTCAAGACCACTTCACCACCTCGGGCGCGCACGGCGTCGATTTTGAGTTGTGGCGTGGTGGTCGGCATGACGATCACCGCCCGGCAACCCAAGCGCTGACCGCCCAGCGCCACGCCTTGGGCATGGTTGCCGGCGGAGGCACAGATCACGCCGCGCGCCAATTCCTCGGGGCTGAGTCGGGCCATCTTGTTGTAGGCCCCGCGCAGCTTGAAGCTGAAGACGGGTTGGGTGTCTTCGCGCTTGAGCAGCACCCGATTACCGAGTCGTTTTGAAAGACTGGGAGCGGGTCGAAGCTCGGACTCAATGGCCACGTCGTAGACGCGTGCGGTGAGGATGCGTTGCAGGTAATCGCGCAGCATCAAGGTTCGGTCGTCGGGCGAAGGCGTGGGTGAGGAAGTCATGCCTCAATTATCACGGAGCCGAAAAAAAGCCCGGGACCAGAAGGTACCGGGCTGAATCCACCTTTTTGAGGAGGGTGGAGGAGACAAGGAGCAGAGCATGCCGATGGCAGCTCTATGCGATTGATTGTAGATGAGCTATTGCTGCACTGCAACGTAACTTGCATCTCCATGGCATCCCCGACTTGGGGGCTGAGACCGGCACAATGCGGGCCTCGATTTTCAAGCGATAAGGACACTTCTTCATGGAATGCACGATCAACTGGATGCCGGCTTCCGGCATGGCTTTCTCCGCTGAAACGGGCAGCGGTCATCTGCTGACCATGGATGGCGCCCCGGATGGTGGCGGGCGCAACTTGGCCCCTCGTCCGATGGAAACCCTGCTGGCTGGCGCTGGGGCGTGTACGGCTTATGACGTGGTGTTGATCTTGAAGCGCGGCCGCCACGCCGTGACGGGTTGCCAAGTCAAGGTTCAGGCCGAGCGGGCCGAGACCGAGCCCAAGGTCTTTACAAGCATCAACCTGCACTTTGTGGTGACCGGCCACAACTTGAGTGCCGGGCCGGTGGAGCGCGCCGTGCAGATGTCTTTCGACAAGTACTGCTCAGCCACGGCGATGCTGGCCAAGACGGCGTCGATCACCAGCAGTGTTGAGATCAAGGCTGCCTGACGGCAGCTCAGATGCGGTGGGCGGTGGTGGTCATGACTTTGGCCGCCGCCTTCATCAGCCAGCGCACGGGGGTCGGTAAGGGCACGCCGCCAGCGGCTTCAGCGGCCTTGGCATGGGCGATTTCATCGTCGCGCATCTGACGCACGATGGCGCGCGATGTGCCGTCGGGGGCGGGCAGGCGCTCTAGGTGGCTGTTGAGGTGTTGTTCGACTTGGTTTTCGGTTTCGATCACAAAGCCGAGGCTGGTGCGATCACCCAAGCGGCCCGCCATCAGGCCAATCGCCAAGGCACCGCCGTACCAGAGGGGATTGAGCAGCGAGGTTCGTCCGCCCAGAGCGTGGACGCGGTTTTCGGTCCAAGCCAGATGATCGGTTTCTTCTTGAGCCGCTTTGCGCAGGTGTTCGCGCAGTTTCTCGTCGCGGGTGCTGAAGGCTTGAGCGGTGTAAAGCGCCTGAGCGCAGATCTCGCCGACATGGTTGACGCGCATCAGCGCGGCCGACTCCTTACGCTGGGCGGGGCTCAGTGCTTCATCTGGCTGCACCGGCGCTGGCACTTCACGCTCAGCCTGCGGGCGAGCCCAAACGGTCCGCAGGCTTTGATCGACGAGTTCCAAGAAGCGGTCGGTGCTGGAGAGCTGCGGTTGACATGGATGGCTTGAGCGGGTGTTGAGGTGGGCTTGCATGATGTAAGAAGAAGGCAAGATTTTGGGTGGGAAAACCCGGGATTGCTTGTCATTGATTTGTCATGAAATCAATGCGTAGTCGCCACTTTGTTGCAAATCAACAACGATTTTGTGCGATTTTTCTCAATTGACTTTGCAATTTTGGGGCGCTCTGGTGGAATTGCGCCAGTTTCTTCAAGAGAAACCGGTTCAGTCAAGCCTGCCCATGTGGGTAAATAAAGCCTGCCTGAACCCTTGTTCAACCTAGGAGATCATTCCATGAAAAAGTCTTTGCTCGCTCTTGCTGCGCTGTCCGCTATCGCTGGAGCCGCCTCGGCCCAATCCTCTGTGACCATTTCGGGCGTGATCGACGTGGGTCTGGAAAAGACAACCGGCACCGCTTTGCAAATGGCAGCCAGCAAGATGGCGACCAGCAACCTCACCTTCAAGGGTGTGGAAGACTTGGGCGGCGGCCTGAAGGCGGGCTTCACCCTGTCGCATGAATTCCAAGCTGACAACGGTGACTCCGTGGCTCCGTCTGGCGGTACAGGTTGGGGTAACTTCGGTTCGTGGGTGGGCTTGAGCGGTGGGTTCGGTTCGGTGGATGTCGGTAATGTGTTTACCACCACCTTCAAGAGCCACCAAGCGCCTAACGGCACCAAGGGCGGCACCAACTCGAATGCCTACAAGGTTTTGGCGTTTGACGCTTGCGATCCGGGTACTGCTGGCGCAGCCGCTGGCACGATTGACGCAGCTAAAAACAACAGCTGTGCCCATGTGTTCTCGCGTAACACCGTTCAGTACAACAGCCCGAGCATCGGTGGTCTGTCGGCTTCGTTGGATGTGGTTTTCCCTGAAACACTGACGACTCCTACTGGCGCAGCTCCGGCGGCCAATACGATTGGTGAGGCTGCACAGCATGGTCATACGTTTGGCCTGAAGTATGTGGTGGGTCCGGTCGATGTGCGCACCGCAGTGGATCGTGGTGTGGGCAAGGACAAGGATTTGGTGCTCTTGAGCGCTTCGCTTGATCTCGGCGGCACCAAGTTGTTTGCTAACTTCGAAAACGGTCAAGTCCGTGCTGCTTTGTCGGCTGCTGCTGTGACTGCGGGTGTTACTACTACCAAGACCAGTGCTTACTTGGTCGGTGTGCGTACCTCGGTGGGCACTTCGGGTTCGGTTTGGGCGCATATCGGTACAGCGGCTGAAGCCGGCTATGTCGACCTTCTTGGCGGTGCAACCGTGCCGTCGAACGTGTCCATCTTGGGCTTGGGTTACCAGCACAAGCTGAGCGCTCGTACTTCGCTGTATGGCAACTACGGCACCTACAAGAACGGCAACAGCGCTGCTGACAAGACCGATGTCGGCTTCGGCGTGGCGCATTCGTTCTAAGTCCTGACGCGACAGTTTTTTGTCTTGTCGAAACCCTGCCGCTTGCGGCAGGGTTTTTTCATGGGTTTTTCAAATGATGTTTCGGCGTTTGGGATGGATATCCATCGCGTGCTTGTCGCTATTGGTGGGCTGTGCTCACCAGGCTTCATTCGTGCCTACTGCGACTTCAACAGGGGCGGAGCAGGCTTGGGTGCCTGTGACGTTGCCGGGTAAGCGGCCCACCAGCTATCGCTGGATGGATCAGAACGGCGTGCGCGTCATTGAAGCCAAAGCGGATAAGTCGGCCAGCATGTTGCGCCGTCCTGTGAAAATGGATCCCTGTGATCAAGCCAAGGTGCGCTTTTCTTGGCGTCTCGATCAAGCCAACCCGTTGGCTGACGTGAGTCAGTCGGATTTAGAAGATGCCTCTGTGCGTGTCATCCTCGCCTTTGATGGTGACCATGCCAAGCTGTCGATGCGCAACCAAGCGCTGTTCGACATCGCTGAGCTGATGTCGGGCGAGCGTCCGCCTTATGCCACCTTGATGTATGTCTGGGATCACAAAGCAGCAGCGGACAGCGTGATCGTCAATCCACGTACTGATCGGGTGCGCGATTTGGTGGTGGAGAGTGGCACGGCCCGCTTGGGTCGCTGGCTCAGCTACGAGCGCGATGTGGCGGCCGATTACCGCCGAGTGTTTGGCGAAGAGCCCGGCCGGTTGATTGGCTTGGCGATCATGACCGACAGCGACAACACCGGCACGCAGGCCCAAGCCTTGTACCGGGATGTCGATTTGGTGATGCGCTGAGTGGTGCGCTAAGTGGTGTGCTGAGTGGTGTGCTGAGGACCGTTGGGTTTCAGTCCCAGCGCTTTTCGAGGCGATACAGCTCGGTGACTGATTCGCGTTCACGAACCAGGCGTGCTTGATCGCCTTCGACCATGACCTCAGCGGCGCGGCCTCGGGCGTTGTAGTTGCTGGCCATGCTCATGCCGTAAGCGCCAGCGGACAAGACCGCCAGACGATCTCCGGGGGCCACGGCCAAGTCGCGGTCTCGTCCCAGCCAGTCGCCTGATTCGCAGACCGGGCCCACAACGTCCCATGTCCGCGTGGGGATTTCATCCTCGGCGCGGCTCTTGCACGCCACGATGCCCATGGTGGCTTCGTACATGGCGGGGCGCATCAAGTCGTTCATGCCGGCATCGACGATGCAGAAGCTCTTTTGCTCACCGGGCTTGAGGAACAGTACTTCGGTGAGCAGCACACCAGCGTTGCCCACAAGTGAGCGCCCCGGCTCCAGCACGATCTCACGCTGGCTGTGGCCGCGCGCATCGATCCGCGCCAGCAAGGGCGCCAGCAGTTGCTCAGGCGTGGGCGGGGTTTCATCGGTGTAGGTGATACCCAAGCCACCACCCAAATCGAGATGATGGATCGAGAGGCCCTGCGCTTCGAGCGCTTCAACCAGATCCAAGACCCGGTCTAGGGCGTCTTGGTAGGGGGAGACCTCGGTGATCTGCGAGCCAATGTGGCAGTCGATACCCGTGATATGCAAGTTTTGCAGTTCAGCAGCCCGCTGATACGTGACCAGAGCTTCGCTGTGGGCGATGCCGAACTTGTTGCCCTTCAGGCCGGTGGAGATGTAGGGGTGCGTCTTCGGGTCCACGTCTGGGTTGACGCGCAAGCTGATGGGCGCACGCACGCCATGCGCGCGGGCGACGTCGTCCAGCACAGCCAACTCAGGAATGCTCTCAACGTTGAAGCAGCGCACCCCGGCTTCCAAGGCTTGGGCCATCTCGGTGCGGGTCTTGCCCACACCCGAAAAAACCACCTTGTCGGCTGAGCCGCCTGCTGCTAGCACACGGGCCAATTCGCCGCCTGAGACGATGTCGAAACCACAGCCGGCTTGGGCGAAGGTTTGCAACACCGCCAAGTTGGCATTGGCTTTCATGGCGTAGCAGATCAGGTGCTGACGCCCGACCAAGGCGCGTTGGTAGGCGGCCACAGCAGCTTGCATGGCACTGCGCGAGTAAACATACAAAGGCGTGCCAAAGCGGCTGGCCAGCTCGTTAAGTTCGATGGCTTCGAGGCGCAGGCCCCCTGCGGCATCGCGTTGGAGAAAGGGCGCACCGGGCAACATCAATGGACCTCCGTCGCGGCGGTGGGCGCAGAGCTGGCGTGTATCGCTGGAGCGACCATGCTGGGGGCCACCTTGACGCTAGCGGGCAGCATAAGCGGACCTTTTTGGCCGCAGCCTGCCAAGTTAGGGAGAAGCACAGTCAGGCATGCAAGCCCGCCAAGCACGGCCAGCCCTCGGCTGGATACACTGAATCGAATAGACATGGCTGAATTATCGAGGATGAACATGACGACAAATCTCAGTGACGCTGAATACCTAGCGTTATCGGCCAAGACGCTGGCGCATATCGAGGCCACCATCGACGCATGGCTGGAAGCCGATGTGATCGACATCGACACCCATCGCACCGGCGGGTTGCTGGAGCTGACTTTCCCGAATGGCAGCAAGATCATCCTGAACACGCAGCCGCCCTTGCATGAGCTTTGGATGGCGGCCAAGGCGGGTGGTTCGCATTACAAATACATCGAAGGCCAGTGGTGCGACACCCGTAGTGGGGCCGAATTTTTTACGGAGTTTTCCCAGCAGGCCAGCCGTCAGGCGGGCCTAGAGCTCTGTTGTGCCAAGGTCAATTGGCCTTGAAGAGATCCAGCAAGCCCTTGCGCTCTTCGGGGGGCGGGACGTCAGGAATACCGGGGCTGTCGGCCGCCTTGCTTTCTTCGGTCGAGGGGGTATGGCTGTTGTGGGTGAACTCCTCGAAGTACCACTCGTTGCCGATGTTGACGATGCCCTCGGGTGGTGCCGGCTCACGGATCGGCGTGCTGCGCAGCGCGTAGCCCATGTAGTCTATCCACACCGGCAAGGCCAGTCCGCCGCCGGTTTCCTTATCGCCCAACTTCTTGGGCGTGTCGTAGCCGATCCAGACCACTGCCGTCAAACTGGGGTTGTAGCCGGCGAACCACGCATCCATTGAGTCGTTGGTGGTGCCGGTTTTGCCGTACAGATCGGGTCGTTTGAGCATGGCTTGGGCTCGCGCCGCAGTGCCGCTGCGGGTGACTTCTTGCAAGAGACTGGTCATCAAGAAAGCGTTGCGTGGCTCAATAGCTCGCATGGAATCATCCAGCGTGCGCGGCTTGGTTTGCATGATCAGCTTGCCGGCTGCATCGGTGATGCGGGTGATCAGCGTGGGGTTGACCCGGTAGCCGCCATTGGCAAAGACGGAATACGCCACGGCCATTTGCATCGGTGTGACCGAACCTGCGCCCAACGCCATGGTCAAGTAGGCCGGATGTTTCTCTGGATCAAAGCCGAAATGACTGGCCCAACCCTGGGCGTACTTGGGGCCAATAGCGTTGAGAATCCGGATCGAAATCATGTTTTTCGACTTGGCCAACCCCTTGCGCAGAGGCATGGGCCCTTCAAACTTGCCATCGTAGTTTTTGGGCTCCCATGGTTGGCTGCCGGTGGCACCTGCGTCAAAAAACAACGGTGCATCGTTGACCACGGTCGAGGGGGTAAAGCCTTTTTCAAGCGCTGCCGAGTAGATGAAGGGCTTGAAGCTGGAGCCAGGTTGACGCCACGCTTGAAGCACATGGTTGAACTTGTTCTTGTTGTAGTCAAAGCCACCCACCAGCGCACGAATATCGCCTGTGTTTGGCTCCATGGACACGAAGCAGCCTTCGACTTCGGGTTGTTGGGTGATGGTCCAGTCCCCCTTGGGGCCTTTGAGCACCCGAACCACCGAACCGCGTCTAATCTGGATGTTGGGTGCGGCTTTGTCAGCCAAACCCGAGGCCACTGGCTTCAGACCATCGCCTGTGATGGTGACGGTTTCTCCATTTTGCAAAACCGCCATCACCTTGCGTGCGCTGGCTTCTAGAACCACGGCGGCTTGCAACTCGCCATTGTCAGGGTGGTCTTCCAAGGCCTCAGCAATCCGAGCGTCAAGCGCTTTGGGGTCGCGTGGTAGCTCGACATGGGCTTCTGGCCCTCTGAAATACTGCCGCCGTTCGTACTCAAGAATACTGCGACGTAGAGCGCGATAGGCGGTGGCTTGATCACCCGACAACACGGAGGTGTAAACGTTCAAACCTCGGGTGTAAGTCGCATTGCCGTATTGACTAAACACCAGCTGGCGCACGGTTTCGGCGACGTATTCCGCATGCACCGGGACTTCCTGAACCGTGCGGGTCTTTAATTCTTGGGCCTGAGCTGCTTCTCGTTGTGCGTTGGTGATGAAACCGTTTTCATACATGCGCTCAATGATGTGTCGCTGGCGTTGTTCGGCTCGCTTGGGGTTGGAGATGGGGTTGTAGGCCGATGGTGCTTTGGGGAGTCCAGCCAGCATGGCCGCTTCGGCGATGGTGATGTCTTTCAGTGGCTTACCAAAGTAGATCTCACTGGCGGCGGCGAAGCCATAGGCCCGTTGACCCAAGAAAATTTGGTTCATGTAGACCTCAAGGATTTTCTCCTTGCTCAACATGCTCTCGATCTTGAGTGACAGCAGAATCTCGTAGATCTTGCGTGTGAAGGTCTTTTCCGAGGAAAGATAGAAATTGCGCGCCACCTGCATCGTGATGGTCGAGGCACCTTGGCTGCGGGCTTCTCGCAGGTTTTCGAGGCCAGCGCGCAACACGCCGACATAGTCCACCCCGCCGTGTTGGTAAAAACGCGAGTCTTCAATCGCTAAGACGGCGTTTTGCATGACTTTGGGGATTTCGGCAATCGGCAAATAACTGCGTCTTTCCTCACCGAACTCACCCAACAGCACACCATCCGCTGAATAGATGCGCATCGGCAGCTTCGGGTGGTAGTCCACCAAGCTTTTGATTTCAGGCAGATTGGGGTAGGCGGCAGCTAGGGCGATACCGACGAGCAGGCCGATGGCCAAGGCACCGGCTGTGATCAGTCCCAAGACCAACAAGACCCCCCGCTTGACTCGCCGGGCCCATGGTTCTGGCCTGTGGGCGGTCGGTGAAGCGTGGGAATCAGTTGCGCGCATGAAGGAATGGGGCTGGCATCATTGGTTCAGGGGATTATAGGAAGCCCTCATCACAGGCAGACTGTGGTGGTGGGTTGTGCAACGGATGTGATAGGGTTGCGCCCCTAAATGAAGCGCGAGAATTCGGCTCTTGCGTGACCGTTTAGATCAGCCCCTGACGTATCCTCGTTGCAACATGTGAGGGAACGTCAGCGCCAGAAAGTCTTTGTGTCTGTTGGGCTTTGTTGCTAGGATTGAAATGAATTATTAACAGTCCGAAGCAGACAGTGCCTGCTGCAGGGGAACCCCGTGAGCATTCTTGATAGTCTGTTAGGCCGCCGGCACCCACCCCTGATCGGATTGGACGTCAGCACTTCAAGCGTTAAGTTGGTTGAACTGTCGATGTCACCCACTGGTGAGTACGCTGTGGAGCGCTTCGCCAGTGAGCCGCTCGGTAAAGGTTGGATCACCGACGGTCAGATCGAAAAATTTGATGAAGTGGCCGAGGCCGTGAGGCGAGTTGTCACCAAGAGCGGTACCAAGACCAAGTACGTGGCCATGGCCATGCCGCAGTCGGCCGTCATCACCAAGAAGATTGTCCTTCCTGGGGGACTGACGGAAGACGAGTTGGAGATTCAAGTCGAGTCAGAAGCCAATCAGTACATCCCGTTTTCGTTGGATGAGGTCTGCTTGGACTTTTGTGTCATTGGCCCCAGCTCCGAAGCTGTCGGTGATGTGGACGTCATGATCGCAGCGGCACGCAAAGATCGCGTTGAAGATCGACAAGGTCTGGCTGAATCATCCAGCCTCAAGCCGGTGGTTCTTGACATTGAGTCCAATGCATCGCGGATGGCGATGAGCCGCGTCATTGAAATTCTGCCCAACAGAGGGCAGGACTCTTTGGTGGCCTTGTTTGAAATTGGTACGGATACGACGGGCTTTAAAGTGCTCAGAAACGAAGAAATTCTGTACGACCGTGAGCAGGCCTTTGGTGGGTCGCAGCTGACACAGATGATTTCTCGGCAATACAGCTGGTCGTTCGAGGAAGCTGAGCAGAAAAAGATCACCGGGGATGTCGCTGAAGGCTACGACCAAGATGTGTTGCTCCCGTTCATGGAGATCATCGCGCAGGAGATTGGCCGAGCTCTTCAGTACTTTTATACCAGTACGCCGCATCACCGTGTCCACTACGTGATGCTAGCGGGTGGGACGGCTACCTTGCCTGGTCTGACCGATCAGGTGCGTGAGAGCACAGGTGTTGAATCGAAAATCGTCAATCCCTTCGAGGGCATGGCGGTGGGTAGTGCGGTGCGTGAAAGCAAGATGCGTCGTGAGGCCCCCTCGTATCTGACGGCTTGCGGATTGGCTTTGCGGAGATTCAAACAATGATTCTTATCAATCTACTGCCCCATCGGGAGGAGAAGCGCAAACGCCGCAAGCAGGTTTTCTTTATCGGGTTGGGTGTTGCTGCGCTGATCGGGGTGCTCATCGCCGCCGCTTGGATGATGGTTTTGGCTGAGTTGACTTCGCAGCAGCGTGGGCGCAATGAATTTTTGAGCGTCGAGATCAAAAAGCTCGAAGATCAGATTCATGACATCGCTTCCTTGAAGCTCGAAATTGAAAGTCTGAAAGCTCGCCAGAAAGTGGTGATCGACTTCCAGATTGACCGCAACATGCCGGTCCATTTGCTCAATGAGCTGGCTGTACAGATGCCGGAAGGCGTGTATCTCAATTCGTTGCGTCAAGATGGGCAAAAAATTGTGGTGACGGGAGTGGCACAGACCAATGAGCGGGTCTCTGAGCTCCTGCGCAATGTGGCCAACAACTCGCTTTGGCTGGAGCGGCCCGAGCTTGGGGAGACCAAGGCCTCGTTGATTACCACCTCGACACGTGAACAAAAACGCTTGTACGACTTTTCCATGAAATTCGATCTGAAGCGGCCGCTCGATAAACCCAAGTCAGCCATTCCATCGGCACCGGCATCTGCTGTGCCTGCTTCTGGCCCGGCCCCGGTTCGGCCCTCTTGATGATGGACGCTAGCGCCGATAAAAGGGACGACCATGGCAACACGCATTGATCTGGAAGGTGCCTTCGAGCGAGCGAAGGCCCAATTTACCAATCTCAACCCCAACGAGCCTGGTCAGTGGCCGATGCTGCCCAAGATCGCCGCTTGGGCTGCGGCCTCGGTGGCTGTGGTCTTTGTGGCTTGGTTCGTCGTTGTGTCGGGAGCCATGAGCGATTTGGATGCTGAGAGCGCCCGTGAACCAGATCTCAAAGATACGTACAACAAAAAACTGGCTGAGGCCATCAACCTTGACGCCTTGCGCAAGCAAAAACTAGAGGTTCAAGAGTACGTGACGCAGCTTGAGCGGCAACTGCCAGCCAAAGCAGAAATGGATGCCTTGCTTTCCGACATCAACCAAGCCGGATTAGGGCGGGGTTTGCAGTTTGAATTGTTCCGGCCTGGGCAAACGTTGATGCGTGAGTACTACGCTGAGTTACCCATTTCCCTGCGTGTGAGTGGGCGTTTTCATGACTTTGGTGCCTTTGTTGCAGATATCGCCAACCTGTCCCGTATCGTGACCTTGCACAACATGGTGATCACTACCCAAGTTGCTTCAGGGGGTGTGGGGGGGGGAGCAGCCGCAGCGCCAACCGGGCAGTTGACCATGGAGGCTACGGCGCGAACTTATCGCTATCTAGATCCTTCCGAGGTGGGCGTGGGTCGTAAATCAGCAGCGGCTGCCAGTGCCAACCAAGGAGCCAATGCAGCCAAGCCTGCGGGAGCCACCAAATGATGCGTCAAGCAAGCCGAAGCCGGTCGATGCTCGCAGCATGGATGCGCGTTGCTAGCGGTGCTCTGCTGTTGGCCTTGTTGGCCGCCTGTGGTGACCCCACCGCCGAGTTACACGACTGGATGGACACCCAGCGCAAGAATGTCAAACCCAAGGTTTCGCCGCTTGAAAAGCCTCGCAAATTCGATCCGGTACCGTATGCACAGTCGAGTGCTGTGGAGCCTTTCAGTACGCAGAAATTGGCTTTTGCCATTCGCCAAGAGAGCCGGCAGCCCAATTCACTGCTGGCTTCCGAGATGAGTCGTCGTAAGGAACCCCTTGAGTCCTATCCTTTGGATGGGCTGCATATGGTGGGTAGCATCATGCGCAATGGGCAATACTTTGCCATGCTCAAGGCCGATAACTTGCTGTACCAAGTCAAAGTGGGTGATTACGCTGGGCAGAATTTTGGCCGGATCACCCGAATCAGCGAGACGGACATTGCGCTGCGCGAAGTCGTCCAAGATGCGGCCGGCGAGTGGATTGAGCGCACCAGCACGTTACAGCTGCAAGAACAGACCCAGGAGAAGAGTCGATGAAACTCACCGAGAACTGTGCCGAAAATTTCTTCGGTGTGATCCGTCGCGCACGGCACTGGTTGGCCGCAGCGTTGCTGGTCGCCCCCATGCTTGTTGCTCACGCCGAGGTATCGATTCAATCGATCAGTACGTCCGTGCAAGGTGGCAAGGAGGTGGTTCGCATTGAATTAAGCGATCCGCTTGAAATTCAAGTGCCCTTGAGCGGATTTACCACCAAAACTCCGGCACGTGTAGCCGTGGATTTGCCGGGCGTGACCAATGCGACAGGCCGCACCAGTCATGAGCTGAACCAAGGCAATCTACGCTCGGTTGTGATTGCTCAATCGCAAGACCGTTCGCGTTTGGTGCTCAATCTCAAGCAATCGGTGGGCTATCGCGCTGAAGTGCAAGGTAAGGTCGTCTTGGTGACCTTGGATGCGCAGTCCGGCTCCGCTGCGACACCTGTCGCTGCCGCTTCCGCCGGGCAGGCGCCGCCACCCCCGACACCCGTTCAAACCGCGCAGTTGGCAGTGCCTCCAGCTGGGGTGACCTCAGATTCAGAGCCGATTCACTTTGCTGACAGCATCAATCGGCAGTCTTTACCGTTGCGTGATATCGATTTTCGACGTGGGCGTGATGGTGCCGGTCGGGTCGTGGTTGAGTTGCCCAACACCCAAGTGGGGGTGGATATTCGCCAACAAGGCCAGAGCTTGGTGGTGGAGTTCTTGCGCAGTAAGTTGCCAGATAACCTGCGCCGTAAGCTTGATGTGACTGACTTTGGCACCCCGGTGCAAAGCGTGTCGTCGAGCCAAGTGGGCGAGCGTGTGCGTGTGGTGGTCGAGCCGCGCGGTGCGTGGGAACACAGCGCCTACCAGACCGACACCCAGTTTGTTTTGGAAGTTCGTCCGCTCAAGGTGGATGCCCAGAAGCTCACCCCGGGTGCTGGGTTCAATGGCGAGAAGTTGTCGTTGAACTTCCAGAGCATCGAGGTGCGCTCGCTGTTGCAGGTCATTGCTGACTTCACCAACTTCAACGTGGTGACCAGCGATACCGTGACAGGCAGTGTGACCTTGCGCCTCAAGGACGTACCGTGGGATCAGGCGTTGGAAATCATCCTGCAAGCCAAGGGCTTGGGGGTGCGCAAGAGCGGCAACGTGCTGCTGGTCGCACCCAAGGATGAGCTGGCCGCCAAGGAAAAGCTGGAGCTGGAATCCAAGGCTCAGGTGGCTGCGCTGGAGCCGCTACGCACTCAGGCCTTTCAGCTCAATTACACCAAGTCAGAGGATGTTGCCAAGGGGCTGATCGGGCAACAGATGGGTTCTTCGGGCGGTGGTGGCGGTTCAGGCGCTGGCGCGGGTAGCTCTAATGCGATGCGCATTTTGTCGCCGCGCGGCAGTGTGATTTCAGAGCACCGGACCAACCAGCTCTTCGTGACCGATATTTCAAGCAAACTCGAAGAAATTACCCAGCTCATCTCCAAAATTGACGTGCCGGTGCGGCAAGTCATGATTGAGGCGCGCATCGTCGAGGCGGATGACAGCTTCGGTCGCTCCTTGGGGGTTCGTTTGGGAACCTCAGATGCACGCGGTATCAGTGGCGGGGTGCCGGGTTGGCAGTTGCTGGGTAATGCCCAGGTGGCTGTGGGCGGCAATTACGCATCAGTAGGGGCCACGACCTTGCAGCCCAACAGTTCCGCGACTTTTGCCGACACGCAGTTTGTGAATTTGCCGGCCAATGTGGCCAATGCCAACTTTGGCGGTTCAGCAGCGGGCACCTTTGCTTTGTCGCTCTTCAGTGCCACGGCCAACCGTTTCTTGAATCTTGAGCTGTCGGCCTTAGAAGCCGAAAGCAAGGGCAAGGTGGTTTCCAGCCCCCGCGTGATCACCGCTGATCAGGTCAAGGCGTTGATTGAGCAAGGCACCGAGCTGCCCTATCAGGCCGCCACGTCCAGCGGTGCCACTTCGGTGCAGTTCCGCAAAGCCAATCTCAAGCTAGAAGTCACCCCGCAGATCACGCCCGAAGGCAACATCATTTTGGATGTGGATGTGAACAAGGACAGCGTGGGCCAACAAACCTCAGCCGGTTTTGCCATCAACACCAAGCACGTCAAGACGCAGGTGTTGGTTGAAAACGGCGGTACGGTGGTGATCGGCGGTATTTTCGAAGTGACCGAGCGCGATCAAATCAGCAAGGTGCCCTTCTTGGGCGACATTCCTTACTTGGGTGAGTTGTTCAAGAGCCGGTTGCGCGTGAGCAACAAGACCGAGTTGCTGATTTTCCTCACGCCCAAAGTCATCACCGACCGCAATGCGGCGGCGCATTGACGCTGTCGTTTGAACTGAATGGAGAGGGTGGATTATGCGTATCCCAAAAATTTCAGCTTGGTTGACGCTTTGTGTGGCATCCCTTGGTCTCGTGGCGTGCGGTGGTGGCACAACGGGCAGTGGCAATAGTCTCTACAACACCGGAGGTTCGACAAACACAGGCGGTACAACGACGACGCCCACTACAACAGGTGGAACGGGTTCGGTGACGACCTCCAATGTCGGATCGGTTGTTTTGGCGATGGGTAGCAATACCATCAGCGCCTCGACGCCAGGTACCGTCACGGCTCAGGTGAAGGATGCGAGTGGTAATCCGATCGTGAATACGATCGTCACGTTCGCTATCTCGAATCTGTCGGCAACGGTTTCACCGCTAACTGTCAAGACGGATGCCAATGGGAATGCCTCGGCTTCGGTTCAGCCTGTGGCTGGGGCGCTTGGGGCTGCTTATGTGACTGCTTTGGCTGATGTGCCGGGTAGCACGACGGTGCTTAGTGCGCGGACAGCCTTCACTGTATCGTCAGTGACGACTAGCTTGGGGGCCATGAGTGCTAGCCCGGTCACTGTCTCTGCTTATGGTTCATCGGTTCTCAGTGTCAACGTGGTGGGCGCCTCGTCCGGTTCACCTGTAACGGTTGCTTTTTCTTCCACATGTGCCAGCGGTGGTAAAGCAATTTTGTCCCCAGCAACGGTGACTGTGACGGGTACAACCGCTTCGATCACGTATCAAGATAAAGCGTGCGCCTCGACGGATCGAGTGAATGCCAGCATCGTTGGTACTAGCCAAACAGCTTTGGTTGATCTGACTGTTCAGGCACCTGTGGCACAGGTATTGGAATTCGTTTCTACTTCGTCTCCAACTATTTGTTTATCTGGGAGCGGTTGCCCGGAATCATCGGTGGTTTCATTCCGACTGAGGGATATCTTCGGTGCTCCTATCAGTGGTGCTGATGTTGCCTTTGCTCTTGATATTGCTAATGTGGCCTCTTTGTCTTTCACTTCCACAAAAACAGATGCTAGTGGCTTGGCAACGGTATCGGTCAAGGCTAAAAATATACCCACACCTATTCGGGTTCGTGCAACTTCGGCAGGCGGGTTGAGCACGGTTTCTAACGCTTTGGCAATCAATGCCGGATTACCTACTCAGCGAGGTATGAGCTTCTCAGCGACGCCATACAACGTTGATGGTCTTCTGAAAGATGGTACAGAGTCGCTGCTGCGGTTGCAGCTTAATGACCGTTTTGGTAATCCAGTGCCAGATGGCACCGCCATCAGCTTGGTGACTGAAGGTGCTAGTGTGATACCTGCCAGTTGCCAAACACTTTCTGGGGTTTGCTCGGTAAAATTTATCAGCAGTAATTATCGTCCACTCAATGGGCGAATCACGGTGACTGCTTTTGCCATGGGTGAAGAATCATTTGATGATTTGAATGGCGATAATGTGTACACACTTGGCGAGAACTTCTTTGATCTTGGTGAAATCTTTGTAGATAAAAATGAAGATAAAACCATGAATCCGGGTGAGTATGTAATTGGTGCGGCACCAGATGCCGTTTGGAATAGCAATACGTATGTCCGAACTTCGCGCGTTTTCATTCTGTCAGACTCTGACGGACCACCACGACTTTTCCAGGCCGATGCGGCGGGTAATTGCACCAATGCGCCTTTTGTACCCTTGGTTTTTACCATGGGTGGGGTGGGTGCAGCGCGGCAATGTCGTGTTCAGCAGCAGTTATGCATACGTGACTCGAATGTTGCCGCAGATGCTCTCGGTGGCAATCCCATCCCGGCTGGCGCGGTACTGACCCTGACCACCAAGGCGAATGGTGCTGCCGCTGTGATCGACCAGTCACCGATCCCAGAAACAATCTCCCCAACACGGCACATTGTGACTGCGGATCTGAGTGATTGCGCCAAAGATTTGCTTGCGCCTGGCCCCTTGGATTTGATGATTGCCATGCCTAAGGGCGGAGCAGTGCATCGATTTACGATTGGTATTATTCAGTAATGAAGCCAGTCAATTCTCCGAAGTGAAGCCATCTGTGTTATCTCGCTCAATCAGTCTCGTCGCTTTACCCGGTGCGGGTAAATCGACGGCTGGGCGGCAGTTGGCGGCGTCGTTGGGGTATGGATTTACGGATGCAGATGCGGAGATTGAGCGCCGCATTGGCATGAGTATTCGGGCGTACTTTGATCTTGAGGGTGAAGCGGCCTTTCGGGAAATCGAGCAGCAAGTGATTGCCGATCTGGTACGGCGTCCCTTGCAGGTTTTGGCGACAGGGGGCGGGGCGGTGCTGCGAGAGGTTAACCGCCGTGAACTCAAGCAGCACACCACCGTGGTGTATCTGCGGGCCTCCCCCGAAGAGTTGTTTCGGCGCTTGCGGCACGACACCAGTCGGCCTTTACTGCAAGTGCCGGATCCGTTGCGCAAGCTCCAAGAGCTGTTTCGCCAGCGCGACCCGCTCTACCGCGAGGTAGCGCACTACATCATTGAAACCGGCCGCCCTTCTGTGGCGACCTTGGTCAACATGATCAGCATGCAACTTGAACTAGCGGGCTTGGTCGATCCGCACCGCGTGGGGCGTCAACGCAGCGCGTGACAGGCTCGTTGGTTCACCAACCCAGCCGCTAAACTTGGCGGCATGCATACCTCGACTCTGGCCGGTGCGATGACCGGCAACTCGCCCAGCGGCAAACACATCGTTCACCTTGATCTGGGTGAGCGCAGCTATGACATCCACATCGGTACCGGCTTGCTTGACGCGGCGGACAGTTGGGATGGCCTGCCGCGCAGCGCCACCGCGCTCATCGTGACCAACACCACCGTGGCACCGCTCTACGCCCAGCGCGTGGCGCGCCAGTTGGCCCCGCGTTACGGCCGGGTGCTCGTGATCGAGTTGCCGGATGGTGAGGTTTACAAAGAGGCCGCCACACTCAATCTGATCTACGACCGACTGCTGGCCGAAGCCTGTGATCGTAAGACGGTGCTCTTTGCCTTGGGTGGTGGGGTGATCGGTGACATGACTGGTTTTGCCGCGTCGTGCTACATGCGTGGTGTGCCTTTTGTGCAGGTTGCCACCACGCTGCTGGCTCAAGTGGACTCATCGGTGGGTGGTAAAACTGCCATCAACCATCCGCTGGGCAAGAACATGATCGGCGCGTTCTATCAGCCGCAGCGCGTCATCTGTGATCTGGATACTTTGGATACTTTGGCACCGCGTGAATACGCGGCCGGTTTGGCCGAAATCATCAAGTACGGGCCGATCTTTGATGCCGCGTTCATGGCGTGGATGGAAGCGCATCAGACCGAGTTGATGGCACGCGACAAAACCGCGTTGGCCTACGCGGTGCGGCGGTCGTGTGAGATCAAGGCGGCGGTGGTGGGGGCGGACGAGCGCGAAGGCGGGCTGCGGGCGATCCTCAACTTTGGTCACACCTTTGGTCACGCCATCGAAGCGGGTATGGGCTACGGAGCATGGTTGCACGGTGAGGCTGTCGGTGTTGGCATGGTGATGGCCGCTGATCTGTCGGCTCGTTTGGGCCTGATCGAGCCGACCTTTGTCGGTCGCCTGCGTACCTTGGTGGAAGGGGTGGGGTTGCCGGTGGTGGGCCCAGCGCTTGGGTCTGCGCGCTATCTTGAGCTGATGCGTGTGGACAAGAAGGCTGAAGCTGGAGAGATCCGCTTTGTGCTGATCGACAAGCTGGGCCAAGCCAAAGTGGCCGCCGCCCCGGATGAGCTCGTGGCCAAGGTCATCCAGGCGCATAGTGCTTAGTTTTTAGGTGCCGTTGGCGGATGGCAAAAAGCCTTCGACCGTCAGGTAGCGCTCGCCGGTGTCGTAGTTGAAGCCTAGGATGCGCGATCCGGGCTCAAAGCTCGATAACTTCTGGGCAATGGCGGCCAATGTTGCGCCGCTGGAGATGCCGACCAGCATGCCTTCTTGGCTGGCGCAGCGCCGTGCCATATCCCGTGCGGCATCGGCATCGACGCGGATCACCTCGTCAAGCAAACGGGTGTTTAGGTTCTTGGGAATGAAGCCGGCACCGATGCCTTGGATGGGGTGAGGGGCGGGTTTGCCGCCACTGATCACTGGCGAAGCGGTGGGTTCGACCGCGTAGACCCGCATCTTGGGCCAGCGCGCTTTAAGGGCTTCAGCGCAGCCAGTCAGATGTCCGCCGGTGCCCACGCCGGCCACCAAGATGTCTAGACCTTCGGGGAAATCAGCCAAGATTTCTTGGGCGGTCGTGTCGCGGTGACAGGCCACATTGGCCGGGTTTTCAAATTGACGTGGCATCCACGCACCCGGGGTGGCGGCCAGCAGCTCTTCCGCTCGCTCAATGGCTCCGCGCATGCCTTTCTCCCTTGGCGTCAGGATGAAGCGCGCACCATACGCCACGATCAGACGCCGGCGCTCAATGCTCATGCTGTCGGGCATCACCAAGATCAATGGGTAGCCTTTGACGGCGGCCACCATCGCTAAACCGATGCCGGTGTTGCCGGAGGTGGGTTCGACAATGGTGTTGCCTTGTCGCAAGAGGCCGCGTGCTTCGGCATCTTCAATCATGGCGACCGCGATGCGATCTTTGATCGACCCGCCGGGGTTGCTGCGTTCCGACTTGATCCAGACCTCATGGGTGGTGGCACCAAACAATCGGTTGATGCGTATATGCGGTGTGTTGCCGATAGTTGCAAGAACGTTAGGGGCTTTCATAACTCATCCTTTCGATACATCCCACGGATAACTTCGGGCCACTTGGTGGGCTCCGTTCCTTGCGTCACAATGCCACACTTTTGAACGCTTGGTGGCGTCTTCACGCTACCTTCATTTTTGACCCATGGCCCGTTTGCCTCGTCTGTCGATCCCTGATTGGCCCCACCATGTGGTTCAGTGCGGACATGATCGGCAAGCTGTTTTTCATGACGATGAAGATCGCAAAGCCTATCTTGTCGCCTTGAAAGAGGGTGCCGCCACCTTGAAAATGGCGGTGCATGCCTATGCGTTGCTTGACCGAGAAGTGCATCTGCTCATCACACCACCGACGGCTGAAGCGCTGGGGCAGTTGATGCAGGTGATTGGTCGGCGTTACGTGACGGCTTTCAACCGTCGCTATGGCCGCACAGGGACTTTGTGGGAAGGACGCTATCGGACCACGATCATGGATCGCGGAGCCGATACGCTCACCGCCATGCGCTACATCGAGCAAGCGCCCGTGCGAGCAGGGTTGAGTTTGGGTGCCGCAGATTGGGCGTGGTCGAGTGCTGCGCACCATCTTGGACGCAGCCGTGATCCCCTGTTGCTGGATGCATCCGCCTTCTGGCTCCTCGGTAACACCCCCTTTGAGCGCCAAACGGTCTGGTTACGCGCCTTGGAAGAGCTTTTGCCTGCCACGGTGGTGGATCGTCTGACGCACAGTGTGATGCGCGGTTGGCCCCAAGGGTCGGGTGCATTTCTTGCTTCATTGGCGCAATACACCCAGCGGCCGCTGTCACCACGTCCCCAAGGGCGTCCACGCCGAACAGATCGAACGGATGTTCTGACCCTGTTTTCTTCTGAAACTAAATATCAAAAATAAAATCAGTGTCTGTCCCTATTTAATTGTGCTTGATCCCTTTGCTGCATCGCAGTAACCTTCGACCCATTTCCATTTGTTTCCTAGGAGCGCCATGAATCAGGCCGCCTCGGGGTTTTCTGCCCCGCAAGACTTCTCGCCCGCGACGTCTCTCGAAATCGAAGCCCTTGCACAAGGCGGGTTGTACGACCCCGCGAATGAACACGACGCTTGTGGCGTCGGCTTCGTGGCGCACATCAAGGGCCAGAAAGCGCATGCCATCGTCGAGCAGGGTCTGAAGATCCTCGAAAACCTCGATCATCGCGGCGCGGTGGGTGCGGACGCCTTGATGGGCGACGGTGCCGGCATCCTGATTCAAATTCCGGATGAGTTTTTCCGGGCCGAAATGGCCGCCCAAGGCGTGGTGTTGCCGCCCCTGGGTGAATACGGCGTGGGCATGATCTTTTTGCCCAAGGAACATGCCTCACGTCTGGCTTGCGTCCAAGAGATGGAACGCGCCATCAAGGCCGAAGGCCAAGTGCTGCTGGGTTGGCGCGATGTGCCGGTGGACGCTGACATGCCGATGTCGCCCACGGTACGCAAGACTGAGCCGATCATTCGCCAAGTTTTCGTCGGTCGTGGCGCTGACGTGATCGTGCCCGATGCGCTGGAGCGCAAGCTGTATGTGATCCGCAAGACCGCGTCTGCTGCGATCCAAGCCTTGAAGCTGACGCACAGCCGCGAGTACTACGTGCCCAGCATGAGCTGCCGCACCATCATCTATAAGGGCCTGCTGCTGGCGGACCAAGTCGGCAAGTACTACAAAGACTTGCAAGACCCGCGCACCGTCTCGGCCTTGGCCTTGGTGCATCAACGCTTCTCGACCAACACCTTCCCCGAGTGGCCGCTGGCGCACCCGTACCGGATGGTGGCGCACAACGGTGAAATCAACACCGTCAAGGGCAACTTCAACTGGATGCGTGCCCGCGAAGGCGTGATGAAGTCGCCGGTGCTGGGCGACGATTTGAAGAAGCTCTATCCGATCAGCTTTGAAGGCCAGTCGGACACCGCGACCTTCGACAACGCGCTTGAGCTGCTGACCATGTCGGGCTACTCGCTGGCGCACGCCGCGATGATGATGATCCCGGAAGCTTGGGAGCAGCACACCACCATGGACGAGCGTCGGCGTGCGTTCTACGAGTACCACGCGGCCATGATCGAACCTTGGGACGGCCCAGCCGCGATGGTTTTCACCGACGGCAAGCAAATCGGTGCCACGCTCGACCGCAACGGCTTGCGTCCGGCACGCTACATCGTCACCGACGACGACTTGGTGGTGATGGCTTCGGAAGCCGGTGTGCTGCCGATTGCTGAAAACAAGATCGTGCGCAAGTGGCGTTTGCAGCCGGGCAAGATGTTCCTGATCGACTTTGAACAAGGTCGGATCGTGGACGACGAAGAGCTGAAGAATCAGTTCGCCTCGGCCAAGCCTTACCGCCAGTGGATCGAGAACGTTCGCATCAAGCTTGACGCGATCCCGGCCGAAGTCACGCCCACCGTCTACAGCGAAAGCTTGTTGGATCGCCAACAAGCTTTTGGCTACACCCAGGAAGACATCAAGTTCTTGATGGCGCCGATGGCGGCCAACGGTGAAGAAGCCATTGGTTCGATGGGCAATGATTCGCCGCTGGCGGTGCTGTCCGACAAGAACAAGCCGCTGTACAACTACTTCAAGCAGTTGTTTGCGCAGGTGACGAACCCGCCGATCGACCCGATCCGCGAAGCCATCGTGATGTCGCTCAACAGCTTCATCGGCCCCAAGCCAAACTTGCTGGACATCAACGCGGTGAACCCGCCGATGCGTCTTGAAGTGGCTCAGCCGGTGCTGGACTTTGACGACATGGCGCGTCTGCGCGGCATCGAAAAGCACACGGGCGGCAAGTTCAAGGCCCATGAGCTCGACATCACCTACCCGCTGGTTTGGGGCCCGGAAGGTGTGGAAGCCAAGCTGGCTTCGCTGTGCGCGCAGAGCGTGGACGCCATCAAGAGCGGCCACAACATCTTGATCATCAGCGACCGTGCCATGGACCGCGCCAACGTGGCCATCCCGGCGCTGCTGGCGCTGTCGGCCATTCACCACCATTTGGTGCGTGAAGGCTTGCGGACCACGGCTGGCTTGGTGGTTGAGACCGGCTCAGCGCGCGAAGTGCATCACTTTGGCGTGCTGGCCGGTTACGGCGCTGAAGCGGTACACCCGTACTTGGCGCTGGAAACCTTGGCCGATATGGCCAAGGAACTGCCCGGTGCGTTGTCGGCTGACAAGGCGATCTACAACTACGTCAAGGCGGTCGGCAAGGGTCTGTCGAAGATCATGTCGAAGATGGGCGTCTCGACCTACATGTCCTACTGCGGTGCGCAGTTGTTCGAAGCCATTGGCTTGAACAAGGACTTGGTGGCCAAGTATTTCCGAGGCACGCCGACCCAAGTCGAAGGCATCGGCGTCTTCCAAGTGGCTGAAGAGTCGATCCGCAACCACCGCGCCGCTTTTGGCACCGATCCGGTGCTCGACACGATGCTGGACGCAGGCGGTGAATACGCTTGGCGTACCCGTGGTGAAGAGCACATGTGGACGCCGGACGCGATTGCCAAGTTGCAGCACAGCACGCGCTCGGGCAAGTTCGAGACCTACAAGGAATACGCCCAGATCGTCAACGATCAAAGTCAGCGTCATGTGACTTTGCGCGGCTTGTTCGAGTTCAAGGTGGACCCGAGCAAGGCCATCCCCTTGGAGCAAGTCGAATCGGCCGCCGAGATCGTCAAGCGCTTTGCCACCGGGGCCATGTCGCTGGGTTCGATCAGCACGGAAGCGCACTCGACCTTGGCTTTGGCGATGAACCGCATTGGCGGCAAGTCGAACACGGGTGAGGGCGGTGAAGATCCGGCGCGTTATCGCAACGAGCTGAAGGGCATCCCCATCACTGCGGGCACCAAAGTGTCGGATGTGGTGGGCACCGATGTGATCGAGACCGATTACACGATGAATGCGGGTGACTCGCTGCGCTCCAAGATCAAACAAGTCGCCTCAGGCCGCTTCGGCGTCACGACCGGCTACTTGGTCTCGGCCGATCAGATCCAGATCAAGATGGCTCAAGGGGCCAAGCCAGGCGAAGGCGGACAACTCCCGGGTGGCAAGGTCTCAGAGTACATCGGCAAGCTGCGGCACTCGGTGCCGGGCGTGGGCCTGATTTCTCCGCCGCCGCACCATGACATCTACTCGATCGAGGACTTGGCACAGCTGATCCACGATTTGAAGAATGTCAACCCTGCGGCCAGCATCAGCGTCAAGTTGGTGTCGGAAGTGGGTGTGGGCACCATCGCTGCGGGCGTGACCAAGTGCAAGGCCGATCACATCGTGATCGCTGGGCATGACGGCGGTACCGGCGCGTCGCCGTGGTCGTCGATCAAGCATTGCGGCACACCGTGGGAACTGGGTCTGGCTGAAACCCAGCAGACCTTGGTCCTGAACCGCTTGCGCGGCCGGGTGCGTGTGCAGGCCGATGGTCAGATGAAGACCGGCCGTGACGTGGTCATCGGTGGCTTGTTGGGTGCCGACGAGTTCGGTTTTGCCACCGCCCCGTTGGTGGTGGAAGGCTGCATCATGATGCGCAAGTGCCACCTCAACACCTGCCCGGTGGGCGTGGCCACGCAAGATCCGGTGCTGCGCCAAAAGTTCACCGGCAAGCCTGAGCATGTCGTCAACTACTTCTTCTTCGTCGCCGAAGAAGCGCGCCAGATCATGGCGCAGCTGGGTATTGCCAAGTTTGACGACCTGATTGGCCGCGCTGACTTGCTCGATACCAAGAAGGCCCTCAGCCACTGGAAGGCCAAGGGGCTGGACTTCAGCAAGGTGTTCCATCAGCCGGTGGTGCCGGCTGACGTGCCGCGTATGCATGTGTCCACCCAAGACCATGGTCTGGGCAAGGCGCTGGACATCAAGCTCATCGAGAAGGCCAAAGCGGCCATCGAGAAGGGCGAGAAGGTCCAGTTCATGGAGAACGCCCGCAACGTCAACCGCTCGGTTGGTGCCATGCTGTCGGGCGAGCTGATCAAGCACCACCCAGAGGGTCTGCCGGACGACACCGTCTTTGTGCAGATGGAAGGCACTGGCGGTCAGAGCTTTGGCGCTTTCTTGGCCAAGGGCATCACCTTCTACCTGATCGGTGAAGCCAACGACTACACCGGCAAGGGCTTGTCGGGTGGCCGCATCGTGGTGCGTCCGTCGATCGACTTCCGGGGCGACGCGATCCGCAACATCATCGTCGGCAACACCGTGTTGATCGGGGCGACCAGCGGTGAAGCCTTCTTCCGTGGCGTGGCGGGCGAGCGTTTCGCAGTGCGTCTGTCGGGTGCCACAGCGGTGGTGGAAGGCACGGGCGACCACGGTTGTGAATACATGACCGGCGGCACCGCCGTGGTGTTGGGTAAGACGGGGCGCAACTTTGCCGCCGGTATGTCGGGCGGTATCGCCTACGTCTATGACGAAGATGCTTCCTTCGCCAGCCGCTGCAATACGGCGCAGGTTGCGTTGGAGAAGGTTTTGAGCGCGGCCGAGCAAGAAAAGAGCTTGGATCGCGCCATCTGGCACCGCATCGGTGCTGAGGCCCAGACCGACGAAGTCCTGCTCAAGAAGCTGTTGCAGGATCACCACCGCTGGACCGGCTCTTTGCGCGCTCGCGACATCCTCGACAACTGGAGCGAAGCCCGCACCAAGTTCGTCAAGGTCTTCCCGAACGAGTACAAGCGTGCGCTCGGTGAAATGGGTGCCGCCAAAGCAGCCAACGCCACCATCGCCAAGGCCAAAGGCGAGACCAAGGGTGACGGCAAGGCGGTTGCCGCCGCTGCCAAGTAATCGGCCCCGTCCTCAAAAAGCTCAGTAAGGAATCGACACCATGGGTAAGGTCACAGGTTTTCTGGAATACGAGCGCCTCGAAGAGGGCTACGAGCCGGTCGAAAAGCGCCTGAAGAACTACAAAGAATTCGTCATCGGTCTCAAGGCCGATGACGCGAAGATTCAGGGCGCGCGCTGCATGGACTGCGGCACGCCGTTTTGCAACAGCGGCTGCCCGGTCAATAACATCATTCCGGACTTCAACGATCTGGTGTATCGGGGTGATTGGCAAAACGCCATCACGGTGCTGCACAGCACCAACAACTTCCCCGAGTTCACCGGCCGCATCTGTCCGGCACCGTGCGAAGCGGCGTGCGTGATCAACGTCAACGGCGACGCCGTGGGCATCAAGTCGATCGAGCACGCGATCATCGACCGTGCGTGGGAAGAGGGTTGGGTCAAGCCCCAGCCCGCAGCTGTGAAGACCGGCAAGAAGGTGGCGATTGTCGGCGGTGGCCCCGCTGGTTTGGCGGCTGCGCAGCAATTGGCCCGTGCGGGTCATGCGGTGACGCTGTTCGAGAAGAACGACCGTGTGGGCGGCTTGCTGCGTTACGGCATCCCCGACTTCAAGATGGATAAGTTGCACATCGACCGTCGCGTCAAGCAGATGGAGCTTGAGGGTGTGGTCTTCCGCACCAACGTCTTGGTGGGTGAGTTGCCCAAGGGCTCCAAGGTGACCAACTGGGCCAAAGAAACCCTCAGCGCCGAACAGCTCAAGGCCGATTTTGACGCCGTGCTGCTGACGGGCGGCTCCGAGCAAAGCCGTGATTTGCCCGTGCCGGGCCGGGATCTGGCCGGGATCCATTTCGCGATGGAACTGCTGCCGCAGCAAAACAAGGTCAACCACGGTGGCAAGGTCAAGGACGCGATCCGCGCCGATGGCAAGCATGTCATCGTCATTGGCGGTGGTGACACGGGCTCCGACTGTGTCGGCACCAGCAACCGTCACGGCGCGGTGAGCGTCACGCAGTTTGAAGTGATGCCGCAGCCGCCAGTCGAAGAGAACCGCCCGATGACGTGGCCATACTGGCCGCTCAAGCTGCGCACCTCGTCGAGTCACGATGAAGGTTGCGTGCGCGAGTTCGCCATCTCGACCAAGGAATTCATCGGTGAGCACGGCAAGGTCACTGGCCTGAAGACGGTCCACATCGAGTTTAAGGACGGTAAGCTGGTTGAGATCGCCGGCACCGAGAAGACCTACCAAGCCGATTTGGTGCTGCTGGCCATGGGCTTTGTGAACCCGGTGGCGACCGTGCTCGAAGCCTTTGGTGTCGAGAAGGATGCTCGCGGCAACGCCAAGGCTGGTGTGGACGCCGCCATCGGCTACCGCACCAACGTGGCCAAGATCTTTGCTGCGGGTGACATGCGCCGGGGTCAATCCTTGGTGGTGTGGGCCATCCGCGAAGGTCGCCAAGCGGCCCGGGCGGTGGATGAGTTCCTGATGGGCTCCAGCACGCTGCCGCGCTGAGTTTGCTGCGCTTCTTTTTGCGCTTTCGCACCACCTGATCGAGGTGGGTTCCTGAAACAAAGGAGCCCACCTCTTTTTCTTGGCTTCAGGTCATCCCCTATGATTCAGGCTTCTTCGCCCATCCGGGGCGTTTTCCTGGGGTTCCATGACGATTGATGCCAAAGCTGGTTGGTCGCAAGAGACTGACGTGCTGCCGCTGGTGGAGCTGTCTTCGGTCAGTTGTGGCTACGAGGACCGGATCATCCTGAGCGATGTCAACATCGTGGTGCCACGCGGCTCGGTGGTGGCTTTGATGGGCACTTCTGGCGGTGGCAAAACCACCGTGTTGCGCTTGATCGGCCGTCAGCTCAGTCCGCTGTCTGGCAAGGTGTTGTTTGATGGCCAAGATCTTGAGCCCTTGAGCCGCGCGCAGATGTTTGCGGCGCGCCGGCGCATGGGCATGCTCTTTCAGTTTGGTGCCTTGTTCACGGATCTTTCGGTCTTTGACAACGTGGCTTTTCCGCTGCGTGAGCACACCGATTTGTCTGAAGAGCTGATCCGTGATTTGGTGCTGATGAAACTCAATGCGGTGGGCTTGCGCGGTGCGCGCGACTTGATGCCCAGCCAAATTTCAGGCGGCATGGCCCGCCGGGTGGCCTTGGCCCGTGCCATTGCGCTGGACCCCGATCTGATCATGTACGACGAGCCTTTTGCCGGGCTGGATCCGATCTCGATGGGTATTTCGGCCCGACTCATCCGTGAACTCAATGATGCCTTGGGGGTGACCTCGATCGTTGTTTCTCACGATGTCGAGGAAACCTTCTCCATCGCCGATCACGTCATCTTCATCGCCAATGGGCGCATTGCAGCTCAAGGTACGCCGGACGAATTGCGCCACAGCGAGGATCCCTTGGTGCGCCAGTTTGTGACGGCTTCGCCTGATGGCCCGGTGTGCTTCCATTACCCCGCACGCTCGATTGCGGAAGATTTGAACTGCGCCCAAGGCGGGAGGTCGGCATGAGTTGGCGTTGGCCGTCGTTGTGGGTGGGTCGTGGGGTTCGGCGCTGGCTGGGCAACATCGGCTATGGCACTCGCTTGTTCTTTCGCTTGCTGGCCTTGTGTCCGCAGGCCTTGAAGCGCCCCGGTTTGGTGGCGGATCAGGTTCATTTCCTCGGCAACCACTCCTTGGCCATCATCGTGGTCTCGGGCTTGTTTGTCGGTTTTGTGCTGGGGTTGCAGGGCTACTACACCTTGCAGCGCTATGGCTCGGCCGAGGCTTTGGGGCTCTTGGTGGCCTTGTCACTGGTGCGCGAGTTGGGCCCGGTGGTGGCGACGTTGCTGTTTGCCGGTCGGGCGGGGACTTCGCTCACGGCTGAGATTGGGCTGATGAAAGCGGGCGAGCAGTTGGCCGCAATGGAAATGATGGCCATTGATCCGGTGCAGCGGGTGTTGGCGCCGCGCTTTCTGGGGGGGCTGATCGCCTTGCCGGTCTTGGCCACGATCTTCAGTGCGGTGGGGATCCTCGGCGGCTGGGTGGTTGGCGTGGTCCTGATTGGTGTCGATGAGGGCGCTTTCTGGTCGCAGATGGAAGGCGGGGTTGATGTGTTGCGCGATGTCGGCTACGGCGTCATCAAGAGTGTCATCTTTGCCATCACCGTGACCTACATTGCTTTGCTCCAAGGCTATGAGAGCCAACCCACCCCTGAGGGGGTAGCACGTGCTACGACCCGCACGGTGGTGATGTCGGCGTTGGTCGTTTTGGGGATGGACTTCATCCTCACGGCCTTGATGTTCTCGATTTGAAAGGGAAAACAACATGCACAAATCTCGGCATGATCTGTGGGTCGGTGTCTTTGTTTTGCTGGGTGCGCTGGCGCTGCTGTTTCTGGCTTTGAAGGCGGGCAATCTGTTGGCCATTTCCTTCGAAGACACCTATACGGTGCAGGCACGTTTTGACAACATCGGTGGTCTTAAGCCACGCGCTGCGGTCAAGAGCGCTGGGGTGGTGATTGGACGGGTGAACTCGATTCGCTTCGACGATAAAACCTTCCAAGCCACGGTCGAGCTGGCGTTGCAAAAGCGCTTCGCCTTTCCCAAGGACAGTTCGGCCAAGATTCTGACGGCCGGCTTGTTGGGTGAGCAGTACATCGGGCTGGAGCCAGGGGCTGAAGAAAAGACGCTCGCAGCGGGGGATGTGATTGCCCAGACCCAATCGGCGGTGGTGCTCGAAGCGCTACTTAGCCAGTTCCTCTACAACAAGGCCGCCGATAGCGGTGGTGGGACGCACAAATGACCTTTCGGCGTGGCTCGGCGGTGTTGGCGCTCGTCTTGCTGATGCAAGGCTGTGCCAGTACGAAAGCCGGCCCCGATCCTTTTGAATCTTGGAATCGATCGGTTTTCGGCTTCAACGACAAGCTTGACGAAGCTGTGCTGGCTCCGGTAGCGCAGGGCTATCGCAAGTGGTTGCCGCAGCCGGTGCGCACGGGCATCGGCAATTTCACCGCCAACACCCAAGACGCTTGGTCCGCCGCCAATCAGTTTTTGCAAGGGCGTCCGGCCGATGGCATGGCTGACGTGATGCGCTTTCTTACCAATTCAACGTTCGGTTTGTTGGGTCTTCTCGATGTGGCTACCGAGCTGGGTTTGGAGCGCCACGGCGAAGATTTGGGTCAAACCTTGGGTGTCTGGGGGGTTAAGCCCGGCCCTTACATCGTTTGGCCCTTGTTTGGCCCGTCAACGATGCGCGATTCGAGTGTCGCGCTCGTCGATCAATATGGCTCGGTCGATAGCCTGATCACCCCGGTGTATGACAGGTATGTGTTGACAGCTGCCCGGCTGGTCCATTCACGGGCGAATTTGTTGGGCGCATCCGGCATGTTGGATTCGATCAGCTTGGATAAGTATTTGTTCATTCGCGACAGCTTTTTGCAGCGTCGGCGCAGTCAGATTTACAACGGCAATCCACCTGAAGAAGACAGCGAAGAAGGTGTGGAGCCTTAAAAGACCCTGAGGTATCACGTGCTCGGTCCTCCAAAAGGTTCACTGGGCCGTTCTCGTACTAGCCAAGGAAAAAAGATGATCAAGACCATGCGTTCTCTGTTGTGTGCCACGGCCTTGGGGCTGGTGGTGTTTGCTGCTCAAGCTCAGGTGGCGGCCGATGACTTCGTGCGCCAAATTTCGGCCGATGTGGTCGATACGGTCAAGGCGGATAAAGCCATTCAAGCGGGTGACTTGCGCAAGGTGATTGCGCTGGTCGATACCAAGATTTTTCCGCATGTCAATTTCCAGCGTATGACGGCTTCTGCCGTCGGTCGTCACTGGCGTCACGCCACGCCTGAACAGCAAAAACGCTTGCAAGACGAGTTCAAGTTGCTCCTGATCCGGACCTACGCCGGTGCGCTGTCGCAGATCAAGGATCAGAACCTCGCATTCAAGCCCTTGCGTGCCAAGCCGGAAGATACCGAGGTGATCGTGCGTTCGGAGTTGAAAGGCCGGGGGGATCCCTTGCAGATTGACTACCGTGTCGAGAAGTCGGGCGACACATGGAAGATCTACGACCTCAATGTCTTGGGTGTCTGGCTGGTCGAAACCTATCGCTCCAGCTTTGCGCAAGAAATATCGGCCGGGGGGATCGACGGCTTGATTCAGAAGCTGGCCGATAAGAACAAGGCGGCATCAGCGGCAGCCAACAAGGGTTGAACGCGCCATGACGATCACCTGCCCAGCCAACCTCACCTTGACCAACGCGCAAGCGGTTTTACGGGGCTTGCGAGCAGCTTTTGCGCTGGTGCCGGCCAACGAGCCGGTGTGGCTGCTGGATCTCAGCCCCTTGGAGCACTTTGATTCCAGCGCTTTAGCGGTGCTGGTGGATTGCCGCCGTCAAGCGCAGCATGCATCCAAACGGCTGGTGATCGAAGGGGTGCCGTTGTCCTTGGTCGAGTTGGCAAAGGTCTACGGCGTGACCGAGCTGATTGACGTCAATCAAGCCTCGGGTGCGGCGTAGCGTTTGCTGCGAAGGTTTTTTTTGATCTCTTGCAGCATCGGCCGCAGGCTCGGCCCAAGGCGCAAAGCCACGCCGGTGGTGAGGATGTCCACCACGGTGAGATGCAGCAGGCGCGAGACCATCGGGCTGTAGCGATCAAAATCTTCGGGGTGATCGACGGCAAGCAAGATGCTGGCTTCACGCGCCAGTGGCGAGCCACTGGCCGTGATGATGATGAGCGTGGCTCCGCGCTTACGGGCCACTTCGGCCACGTCCAGCACGTCCCGGCTGCGTCCCGAGTTGGAAATGATCACCGCGCAATCACCGGGCTCCAGCATCGTGGCGGCCATCAACTGCACATGGCTGTCGCTGTAAGCGATGGCGTTGACGCCCAACCGGAAGAACTTGTGCTGGGCGTCCTGCACCACAAAACCTGAATTGCCGACGCCGTAAAACTCGATGCGTTTCTTCTCTTTGCCCGCATGCGTTAACGCCTCAATAGCGCGCTCGAAGGCATGGCAAGAGGCATCGTTACGGTATTTCAGCAGCGCTGAGACAGCGTTGTCGATCACCTTGATGATCAGCTCAGCGGGCTTGTCGTCTTCATCCACTGCGCGATGGACGAAGGGCACGCCTTCGTTGACGGTACCGGCCAGTTTGAGTTTGAAGTCCGCCAGACCGTCATAGCCTACGCTGCGGCAAAAACGCACCACCGTGGGTTTGCTGACGTGCGAACGCACCGCCAGCTCCACCACGGGCAAGCTGGAAAAGCTGCGTGGATCGGCCAAGACCAGCTTGGCCACCCGCTGCTCAGCGGGTGAAAGGGCGGGCAGGCAGGCGCGAATACGATCTAGCATGGGAAGTCTTTGAGGAGGCGCGAACGCCGTGGAGGGGCGTGCGACCCATGGGGGCTCGTGGAACATGGCGCGACTTTACTGCTCCTCACTCCACGCAAAACCGTCGCGGGCCACCAAGGCACTGGAAGCCGCTGGACCCCAACTGCCGCAGACGTAACCACGCGGTCCGCCAGCACCGGACTCTTCTTCACGGGCCCACGTGTCCAAAATCGGCTCGACCCAGCGCCAAGCTTGGACTTGTTCATCGCTACGCACAAACAAGTTGAGTCTGCCGCTGATGGCGTCGAGTAAAAGACGTTCATAGGCCCCGACTCGCTCGGTCGGAAAGGCTTTGCCGAAGTCCAAATCCAAGGACACGGGTGAGAGCACATCGGTTGAGCTGGACCCTTTGACGGCCATCAGATGCAGCTCCAAGCCGTCTTCGGGTTGGAGCTTGATCACCAATTTGTTGGCGTGTTGCGATCCCCGAAAAATCGGATGAGGCACGGGCCGGAAATTGACCACGATCTGCGCATCACGCGCCGCCAAACGCTTGCCAGTGCGTAAATAGAACGGCACCCCTGCCCAACGCCAGTTTTGAACCTCTGTGCGCAGGGCTACAAAGGTTTCACAGTGGCTTTCTTTGGGCACTTTGGGTTCATCCAAATAGCCCGGCGTGCTTTGCCCATGGATGCTGCCGCTGCGGTACTGGCCGCGCACCACATCCCGGTTGACCGAGTCGGGGGTGAAGGGTTTGAGGGAGCGCAGCACCTTGAGCTTTTCGTCGCGGATCGCATCGGCATCGCTAGAGATCGGCGGCTCCATGGCGATCATGGTGAGCAGTTGCAGGGCATGGTTTTGCACCATGTCACGCAGTGCGCCCGTGCGATCATAAAAGTCACCCCGAGTACCCACCCCGAGCGATTCGGCCAAGGTGATCTGGATGTTGGCAATGCTCTCGCGCCGCCATAAGGGTTCGAACAGCGCGTTGCCAAACCGCAGCGCCATTAGGTTCTGCACGGAAGGCTTGCCGAGGTAGTGATCGATGCGCAGAGCTTGGTTCTCATCAAACACCGAACTCACCGCCCGGTTGATTTCCAGCGCGCTCTTCAGATCATGGCCGAGCGGTTTTTCGAGCACCAAACGCGTGTTCGGACCATTCAGGCCCGCCTGGCCGAGTCGTTCGCAGACTTGGGTGAACAGATGCGGGCTGGTGGCCAAGAAAAACACCACCGTGTCGGCGGCGCGCTCATGGAGCCAATGCTTGAGGTGCTCGTAGTCGTTGGCCTGCGACAGGTCCATCCGGCGGTAATAGACCATGCTCGCAAATTGAGCGAATTCTTCGTCCGAGGGCCGTTTGGGCGTATCGACGTGATGAAAGCGCTCTTTGAGCCAAGCTCGATAGGCCTCGTCGCTTTGCTCATCGCGGGCTACCGCCAAGATGCGACCCCCTTCAGGCAATTTGCCGTGTCTGAAGGCTTGGAACAGCGCGGGCATGAGCTTGCGCCAAGTCAGATCGCCGGTGCCACCGAAAAACACGAGATCGAAAGACATGGTCGAGTCCGGATCAAAGAGGTTGGATTTGGAACATCATTGCAACAATGTTGTGAAACAAAGTTTCATCCACATGATGCCCATGGTGTGACATGACGTCAATCAAGAAATAGATATCTATCAGGGTTTTCGCGTAATTTGGTTACTGATTTAGCGCGTGGTGGGGTACCATTGCCGCCGAACCAGATCCCACTTTGAAGTCATGCTGACCCAACTGGAACATCTCAAGCAGTTCACCACGGTCGTCGCCGATACCGGCAACTTCCGGCAATTGGCCCAGTTTGCACCTCACGATGCGACCACCAATCCCTCCCTGATCCTCAAGGCTGTGCAGCAGCCCGAGTACGCGCCGTTGTTGGCTGAATGCGTGGCGACGCATCGAGGCAAACCGTTGCCGGACATCGTTGACCAAGTTTTGGTGCGTTTCGGCTGCGAAATTTTGGCGCTGATCCCGGGGCGCGTTTCAACTGAAGTCGATGCTCGACTCAGTTTTGACACCGCTGCCACCGTGGCGCGTGCCCATCGGCTCATGGCCTTGTATGAGCATGCTGGAGTGCCGCGTGAGCGGGTGCTGATCAAGGTTGCGGCGACGTGGGAAGGCATCCAAGCAGCCCGGGTGCTGGAGCGCGAAGGCATCCACTGCAATCTGACCTTGCTGTTTTCTTTTTGCCAAGCTGTGGCTTGCGGCGAAGCGGGGGTGACCCTGATCTCCCCCTTCGTGGGTCGCATCTACGACTGGTACAAAAAGTCTGCCGGATTGGGATGGGATGAGTTGGCTCATGCCGGATTGAACGACCCCGGGGTGAGATCGGTGACGCAGATTTACACCTACTACAAGCATTTCGGCATCCCGACAGAAGTGATGGGCGCGAGCTTTCGCAACGTGGGCCAGATTCTGGCTTTGGCGGGCTGCGATCTACTCACCATCAGCCCCGAGTTGCTGGCCCAGCTGCAAGCCGTTGATGCGGGGGATGCGCCGGTGGTGCGCCGCCTTGATGCCCAAGAGGCCAAGACCGCCCATGTGCCCGCACTGAGTTATCACGAAGCCGCCTTTCGCCATGCGCTCAACGAAGACGCTATGGCCACCGAAAAACTCGCCGAAGGCATCCGTGCCTTCGCAGCCGATGCCCTCAAGCTCGACCGGATGATCGAGTCAGCGCCCGGCCCGGCCCTTGGTTGAAAAGAGAACACCCATGGTATTGAACGCTCCTCGCTGCGATCAGACGGCTGCTTGGGCTGCCCTGCGCCAGCATTTCGACACGGAGGGCCGCGCCTTCGATCTACGTCATGCCTTTGCGCATGAAGCTGACCGCTTTGAGCGCTTCAGTCTGCAAGCCCCCGAGGTGTTTGCGGATCTGTCGAAAAACCGCTGGAATGCTGCGGTGCGCACGATGCTGGTGCAATTGGCGCGCGAGTGTCAGCTTGAAGCGCGGCGCGATGCCATGCTGGCTGGCGCTGAGGCCAATCTGACCGAAGGTCGTGCGGTGTTGCATACCGCCTTGCGCGCTCCGCGCGGTGTGGGTCTGTTCAGCGACGAGGTGCATGACGTTCTTGATCACATGCTGGCCTACGCTGAGAGCGTGCGTGCCGTGGCGGGCATGGGCGTGAATGGCTTTACCGATGTGGTCAACATCGGCATTGGTGGCTCAGACTTGGGACCGCAAATGGTGGTGCCGGCGCTGGATGCCTTTGTGCATCCCAAGCTGCGCTTCCACTTCGTCAGCAATGTCGATGGACATGATCTTGTGCCGGTGCTGCGCAAGCTCCATCCCGCCACCACGCTATTCATCATTGCCTCCAAGACCTTCACCACCCAAGAAACCATGGCCAATGCGCACGCGGCGCGGGCTTGGTTTGTGGCCAACGGGGGCACCGATGTAGCGCGCCATTTTGTGGCGACCACCACCAATCTGGAAACGGCCGCTGCTTTTGGCATCACCACCACCTTCGGCTTTTGGGACTGGGTGGGTGGGCGGTATTCGCTCTGGAGCGCCATCGGTTTACCGCTGGCTATTGCCTTGGGTGAGCAGGGTTTTCGGGCTTTGCTGGCGGGAGCACACGCCATGGATCAGCATTTCGCCACCGCGCCGCTCGAAACCAATCTGCCGGTCCAGCTGGGTTTGCTGGATGTTTGGTATCGCAACTTCCACGGTTTCACCAGTCGCTCGCTGGCACCGTATCACCAAGGCTTGCGTCGTCTGCCAGCGTATTTGCAGCAACTGGAGATGGAATCCAACGGCAAGTGTGTCGATCTGACGGGTGTGCCCCTGCCTTTCGCCACCTCACCTGTGGTGTGGGGCGAGGCCGGCACCAACGGGCAGCACGCTTATTTTCAGATGCTGCACCAAGGCACCGATGTCATTCCCGTGGAATTCATCGCGGTGAAAACCCCCGACTATGGTCCGGCCCCGTTGCCGGAGACGGTGCTTGTGGGCTTGGCCGACCAACAGCGCAAGTTGCTGGCCAACTGTTTGGCCCAGAGCCAAGCGTTGATGCTGGGAAAATCGACCAACGAAGCGCTGGCTGAAAAAGCCCCCACGGCGTCCAAAGCCCTGAACGAGCTGACGGTGGCGCGCCATCGCACTTTCCCGGGTAATCGGCCCAGCACAACCTTGGTGCTAGAAGCACTCACACCGACATCGCTTGGGGCGTTGATTGCGATGTACGAGCACCGCGTTTTCACCAGCGGTGCGATCTGGGGCATCAACAGCTTCGATCAATGGGGGGTAGAGCTTGGCAAGGCGCTGTGTAGCCAGTTGCTGCCACGCTTAGGCAGTGGCGACGTCGCTGGCTTGGATGGCTCAACCGCTGGGTTGCTGAGCCGTCTCAGATCGGTTTAAGCCACGTTTCGGCCAGTCGTACCCAAAACGTGGCACCCAGCGGCAGAAGGGTGTCATTGAAGTCGTAGTTGGGGTTGTGCAGCATGCATGGCCCCAAGCCGTGTCCCGCAGCACGGTGATCGCCGTCACCGTTGCCGATGACGAAATAAGCCCCGGGTTTCTCAAGCAAAAAGTAGCTGAAGTCCTCGGCACCCATGGTGGGCTCGAACACATGGGTTCGCGCTTCGCCGACCACCTCTTGCATCACTTGACGCACGAAGCGCGCTTCGTTGGCATGGTTGATGGTTGGCGGGTAGTTGCGATGGAACTCGAAATCGCACTCGGCCCCAAACGCGGCCACGGTGTGCTCGGCGATCTGACGCATGCGCGCTTCGATCAGATCAAGAACCTCCAGCGTGAAGGTGCGTACCGTGCCCTGCACCATGCAGGTGTCGGGAATCACGTTGGTGGCTTCGCCCGCATGGATCATCGTCACCGATAGCACGGCCGCGTCCACCGGTTTTTTGTTGCGCGTGATGATGCTCTGGAGGGCTTGCACCATCTGGCAGGCGATCAACACCGGGTCGATGCCGTTGTGCGGCAGGGCGGCATGCGCGCCTTTACCTCGGATCTTGATGCGAAATTCATTGCTGGAGGCCATGCAAGGCCCTTCGCAGACGGCGAAATCGCCTTCGGGCAGTCCGGGCCAGTTGTGCATGCCAAACACGGCATCCATCGGGAAATGCTCGAACAGGCCATCTTTCATCATGGCTTGCGCACCACCACCGCCTTCTTCGGCGGGTTGAAAGATCAGGTAGACCGTGCCATCAAAGTTGCGTTGCAGTGCCATGTAGCGCGCTGCGGCCAGCAGCATGGCGGTGTGCCCGTCGTGACCACAGGCATGCATGCGTCCGGGGTGTGTGCTGGCGTGGGCGAACTGGTTGTGTTCGGTCATGGGCAGCGCATCCATATCGGCCCGCAAGCCGATGGCACGTGTGCTGCTGCCGTGGCGCAAGATGCCGACCACGCCGGTACCGCCCAGCCCCCGATGCACCGGGATGCCCCATTCGGTGAGTTGTGCGGCCACCCGTTCGGCGGTGCGGAACTCCTGAAAGCAGAGCTCAGGATGGGCGTGCAAGTCGCGTCGGAAGGCGGTGATCTCAGCGGTAGCCTCCGCGATGGCGTCGATTGGCTTCATGCGACGAAACTCCAGTGGGCGTGGGTAGATACGTAGATCATGGGCATGGTGCGGGCTTGGGGGATCATAGCCGCGCGCTGTGGCCGGTGTTTAGACTTGGGCGCATGAGAAAAAGTCGTCGCTTGATTTGGGGCCTCGTCGGTGCTGCCGGGATGATCGTTTTGACGGGCCTGGTGGGGTGCTCGTCGGCGGGCTATCTCTTGCAGTCTGTGGGGGGGCATCTGGGTATGCTTCAGGCCGCCCGGCCGGTGGGTGACGTGCTGGCTGATCCGCAAACGCCACCCAAGCTCCAGCAGCGTTTGTTGATGACGCAAGAGATGCGGGCCTTTGCGGTTTCGGCATTGGCCTTGCCTGACAACGCCAGTTATCGTCGTTATGCCGATCTAGGGCGCAGTGCCGCAGTCTGGAATGTGGTGGCTGCACCGGAGCTGTCCTTGGCTCTGCACACCTCGTGCTTTCCAGTCGTAGGGTGTGTCGGCTACCGAGGTTTCTTCGAGCGTGCGCAAGCGCAAGCCTACGCCCAGACCTTGCGCGATCAGGGCTTGGAGGTCATGGTTTATGGCGTGCCGGCGTATTCGACCTTGGGTCGATTGCCCGGAGATTATTTTGCCGATCCGTTGCTCAACACTTTCATTGACAACGCTCCGGCGGATCTGGCCAAGATGATCTTTCATGAATTGGCCCATCAGGTGGCGTTTGCTGCCGGTGATACGGTCTTTAACGAGTCGTTTGCGACAGCGGTGGAGCGTCTCGGTGTGCAGCGCTGGTTGAGTACGCCAAGCCAAGAAACCGTTCGGCTTGACTTTGAGCGCCTAGAGCGCCAGCGCGAAGCATTCAGGGCCTTGACGATGCGTTTTCGGGCGGATTTGGAGCAACTTTTTCAAAGTTCGATCAGCGACGCTGAAAAACGCCAGAAAAAGACGCAGCTTTATGCGGCGTTGCGTACGGACTATGCACGCATCAAGACCGATCTCTGGGAGGGCTATGCGGGCTACGACGCTTGGTTTGAGCGCGCCAACAATGCCTCGTTGGCTGTTTTAGCGGCTTACAACACCGAGGTTCCGGCCTTTGAGCGTCTTTTTGAACGTTGTGGGCGTGATTTCCCGCGCTTCTATGCCGAGGTCCAGCGCTTGGCGGCGCTGCCCAAAGCCGAACGAGATGCAGTCTTGGCACATTAAGAGCGAATTTCCGTTTGATAATGCCCCATGGTCCGACTTCTCATTGTTGCCCACGCACCCTTGGCGTCCGCTTTGCAGGATGTTGCTCGACATGTTTTTCCGGAGCCCGTGGTGGCTTTGGAAGCGGTCGATGTCCATCCCCATGATCGCTTGGAAGACATCGAGATTGCGGTGCGTGCAGCCCTTGATCGCCATCGCCCCGATGCTGAAGGTGGCTTGGTTGATGAAGCCCTGATCCTGACCGATGTTTTTGGTGCCACGCCTGCCAACGTGGCTCAAAAAGTTGCCGATGGCCAGCGTGTTCGGATCTTGGCCGGTGTCAATGTGCCCATGCTTTGGCGAGCACTCGCTTATGCTGCCTTACCTTTGGATGAATTGATCAATCGGGCGATGGTGGGCGGGGCCCAAGGAGTCATGCCGATCACGCCGACGCGTCCCCAAAATCAGGTTTTGCAACCCAGTCATGATTCGAACCACCATCACCATCAGCAATAGGCTCGGGCTGCATGCTCGGGCCTCCGCCAAGTTCACCAAACTGGCGGCCAGTTTCCCTTGCGAAGTCTTTCTTACGCGCAACAGCCGACGGGTGAATGCCAAAAGCATCATGGGGGTCATGATGCTGGCCGCTGGCTTGGGCTCTCAAGTGGAGATTGAAACCCTGGGGGAGCGCGAGCAAGACGCCATGGATGCTTTGCGCGCTCTGATTGCCGACAAGTTCGGCGAAGGCGAATAGGGAGATCTGGTCATGAGCATGCAGATCTTCGGGTTGCACGTGTCGCGGGGTATTGCCATTGGTCGTGCGGTGCTGGTGGCTTCCAGCCGCATTGATGTGGCGCATTACTTCATTGACGTGACCCAGATCGGTGCCGAGATTGAGCGCCTGCGCCAAGCCCGTGATCGGGTTGGGGCGGAGTTGTTGGCGCTCAAGCGCGATTTGCCGGATGACGCACCCCAAGAGCTGGCTGCGTTGATGGATGTGCATCTCATGCTGTTGCATGACGGCTCCCTCGAAGAAGCGATCCGTGTCTGGATCACCGAACGGCACTACAACGCCGAGTGGGCACTGACGGCCCAGCTCGATGTGTTGGTGCGGCAGTTCGACGACATGGAAGACGAGTATCTGCGTGGGCGCAAGGCCGATATTGAGCAAGTGGCTGAGCGGGTGTTGGCGGCGCTGGTCTCTAAACATGACCGTCCGCGTGCCGGATGGCCGCTAAGTGCTGCCATCGACCGGGAGGTCGGGGTGGAAGGCCCGTTGGTTTTGATTGCCAATGACATTGCACCCGCCGACATGCTGCATTTCAAGCGCAGTGTGTTTACCGGCTTTGTGACGGATGTCGGTGGCCGCAACTCGCACACCGCTATCGTGGCACGCAGTTTGGATATCCCGGCCGTGGTGGGCGCACGCGAAGCCAGTCGGCTGATTCGGCAAGATGATTGGGTGATCATCGACGGTGACGCCGGACTGGTGATCGTTAATCCCTCGCCGATCATCCTCGATGAGTATGTTTTCCGGCAACGCCAAGGGCGACTAGAGCGAGAGCGATTATCTCGGCTCAAGCATCGTTCTGCCGTTACCTTGGACGGTGAGCGCGTTACCTTGATGGCCAACATCGAAATGCCCGAGGACGCACAAGGTGCCTTTGAGGCTGGGGCCGAAGGGGTCGGGCTTTTCCGCAGTGAGTTTCTTTTCATGAATCGGGGCGGCAAACTGCCCGATGAGGATGAGCAGTTCGAGGCCTATCGCGCTGCGGTGATGGCGATGAAGGGCTTGCCGGTCACGATTCGTACGGTCGATATCGGTGCGGATAAACCGCTGGAGCGGCTCACCAATGCTGAGTTGCGCCACGAGCACACGCTTAATCCGGCCCTGGGTTTGCGTGCTATTCGTTGGAGTTTGGCCGATCCAAGCATGTTCCGTCGGCAGGTGCGGGCCATCTTGCGCGCAGCAGCCTATGGATCGGTCAAGTTGCTCTTTCCCATGATTTCGCGCGCCAGCGAGATCCGCCAGACCCTCGATATTCTCAAACGCTGCCGTGAGCAGTTGCGTGATGCGGGGGTGCGCTACGGTGAGGTCGAGATTGGGGCCATGATCGAAATTCCGGCGGCGACCATGATCCTGCCGGTCTTTTTACGCCACTTTGACTTTGTCTCGGTCGGCACCAACGACTTGATTCAATACACCTTGGCCATTGATCGTGCCGATGAGTCGGTAGCGCATCTCTACGATCCGTGGCATCCGGCGGTCTTGCACCAGATCGAGCGCACCATCCGCTTGGCCCGTGAGGCCGGCAAGGGTGTCAGTGTCTGCGGTGAGATGGCCGGTGATATCGAGTTCACCGACTTGTTGCTCGGTATGGGGTTGCGGACCTTCAGCATGCACCCCACCCGTGTGTTGGCCGTCAAGCAGCGTGTCTTGCGTGCTGACACGGGTCGCTTGAGTCGCATGGCCAGCCAGGTGCTGGAGGCGGAAGAGCCTCGCAGTCTGGCGGCCGTGATGTCACTGGACGGAGCCTAAGAGACGCTTTCTCAGGCGCGGCGGCGGGCCTGAACGGCTTCGCTCAAGATCGCCAAGGTCTTCTCGGAGTCGTCCCAGCCGATGCAGGCATCGGTGATGCTTTGGCCGTAGGTCAGCTGAGCGGGATCGTCCTTGCCGGCGCTGAACTTTTGCGCACCGGCGACCAAGTGGCTTTCCACCATCACCCCAAAGATCGCCCGCTGCCCTTGAGCCATTTGTGCGGCGATGTCTTGGGCCACGTTGACTTGACGCTCATGCTGCTTGCTGGAGTTGGCATGCGAGCAGTCGATCATCAGCGTGGTTTCTAGCTTGGCCGCTTCCAGGGCCTTGCAGGCCGCCGCCACAGATTCAGCGTCGTAGTTCGGCGTTTTGCCGCCGCGCAAGATGACGTGGCAATCCTTGTTACCCCGGGTCTCGACGATGGCGACTTGGCCGTTTTTATGCACCGACAGGAAGTGGTGCGGGCGTGCTGCCGCTTGGATAGCGTCGATAGCGATGCGGGTGTTGCCGTCGGTACCGTTCTTGAAACCGATGGCGGCAGAAAGGCCTGAAGCCAGTTCCCGATGCACTTGGCTTTCAGTGGTCCGAGCGCCAATGGCACCCCAACTGATCACGTCACCGATGTATTGCGGGCTGATGGTGTCGAGGAACTCGCTGCCAGCGGGCATGCCCAAGCGATTGATGTCGATCAGCAGCTGGCGGGCCATGCGCAAGCCCTCGTCGATGCGGTAGCTCTCGTCGAGGTACGGATCGTTGATCAGGCCCTTCCAGCCCACGGTGGTGCGGGGTTTCTCGAAGTACACCCGCATGACGATTTCAAGCGTGTCGGCGTAGCGCTGGCGCAGCGGCAACAGACGGCGAGCGTAGTCGAGCGCCGCCGCCGGGTCATGGATGGAGCAAGGACCGATGACGACCAGCAGTCGGTCATCCTTCTTTTGCAGAATTTGCCGAATGTGATGACGTGTTTGGGCCACCAAGGTTTCCACCGCCGTGCCCCGGATCGGGAAGAAGCGGATCAGGTGTTCGGGAGGGGGCAGGGGGGTCACGTCGCTGATCCTTTCATCGTCGGTCTGCGAGGTCTTGTCCATCAGGCTGTCGGTCGTGTTCATCGGTGAGTTCCGCGAGCGGTGGGAGTTCATAAAAAAACCCGCCGGGTTGGAGGCCCGGCGGGTTGGAGATGGTTCGTGTGGGTTTCGATGCGCCTACACGTCTCCGCCGCCGTAGCGGTACGAGAACCAGAAGTAGGTCAAAAAGAAAGCCAACAAGCGCATGGGCGTCAATGTAGCACGTCAGGCTGTCCCGCCGACGGTCATGCGGTCGATGCGCAGGGTGGGTTGACCGACGCCGACGGGTACGCTTTGGCCGTCTTTGCCGCAGGTGCCCACGCCGCTGTCGAGTTCCAAGTCGTTGCCGATCATCGAGACCTGTGTAAGGGCATCGGGGCCGTTGCCGATGATCGTGGCCCCTTTGACGGGGTACAGGATGCGGCCTTTTTCGACCCAATACGCTTCGCTGGCTGAGAACACAAATTTGCCGCTGGTGATATCCACTTGACCGCCACCGAAATTGGTGGCGTACAGGCCCCGGTCGATGGAAGCGATGATTTCCTCGCGGCTGCGCTCGCCGGCCAGCATGTAGGTGTTGGTCATGCGCGGCAGGGGCACGTGGGCGTAGCTCTCACGCCGACCATTGCCGGTGGGTTTACGGCGTGACAGCCGGGCATTCATGCTGTCTTGGATATAGGTTTTGAGGATGCCATCCTCGATCAAGACGTTGCGTTGGGTGGCGTGTCCTTCGTCGTCGATGTTGAGCGAGCCACGTCGATCCGGCAGGGTGCCGTCATCAAGCACGGTCACGCCCTTGGCGGCGACGCGCTGCCCGATCCGGCCCGCGAAAGCGCTGGAGCCCTTGCGATTGAAGTCGCCCTCCAGACCATGACCGATGGCTTCATGCAGCAGCACACCGGGCCAGCCTGGACCCAAGACCACGGTCATTTCCCCTGCGGGGGCGGGGCGGCTTTCAAGATTGGTCAGGGCGGCATCGACGGCTTCCTTGACGTATTGCTCAAGCACCGCGTCACGGAAATAGCTGAAATCGAAGCGTCCGCCGCCGCCGGAGGAGCCCACTTCACGGCGGCCGTTTTGTTCGGCGATCACCGTGACCGAGAGGCGCACGAGCGGGCGGACATCGGCCGCCAAGGTGCCATCAGCACGGGCGATCAACACCACGTCGTATTCGCCGGCCAGCCCCGCCATCACTTGAGCCACGCGTGGATCACGGGCCTTGGCCAAGCGTTCGACCTTTTCGAGCAAGGCGACTTTGGCGGTGCTGTCGAGGCTGGGCAGAGGGTCGCGCCCGATATAGAGCGAGCGGCTCGGGGCGACGCTGCGTGCGGGATTGATTTTGATCCGACGCGATTGACCCGCAGCGGCAATGCTGCGCACCGTGCGTGCGGCGTCGAGCAAGGCAGCTTCGGAAATATCGTCGGAGTAGGCAAAAGCGGTTTTCTCGCCGCTGATGGCCCGCACGCCCACCCCCTGATCGATGCTGAAGCTGCCACTCTTGACGATGCCCTCTTCCAAACTCCAACCTTCGTTGCGGGTGTATTGAAAGTAGAGATCGGCGTCATCGACCTTGTGTGCCGTGATGGTGTTCAAGGCTCGACGCAAGGCGCTTTCGTCGAGGTCGAAGGGGGTGAGCAGCAGCTCCTGGGCCGTGATTAGGCGCTCAAGGGTAGGTTCGATGGCAATCATGGCCCGATTCTAGGGGTGACCCGTGTTTCAGGGGCCTGGCTTCGACGGGCAAAAAAAAGCCCCTGGAAAACCAGGGGCTGGGGCGCGACTGAAAAAAGAGTCTTGACTGGTGTCGCGCCAACCGGGGGGAGATCAATGTGGGAAATTATCCCATTTATTTAGAACTTTGCAAGGGCCAATCGCACTTTTTCTCTCAAGCTTTCATGTCTGCACCGACCCGAGGGGTGGAAACGCTGAGGACCGTGAGTGGAGGCAGCTTTCTATAATCAACGGTTTCCAAACGCTGCTGTGCGTTTGGCCTATCCACTGACTTGCCTCTTCCGTGAACAAAGCTGCGACTGAAACACCGACACCGCTGCAACTGATGGCCGAGGACATGGCGCAGGTTGATGCTGTGATCCGCCGCCGACTCGACTCGGAAGTTGTGCTGATCAATCAGATTTCCCACTACATCATTGGTGCCGGGGGCAAGCGCCTACGGCCTTTGCTGGTCTTGCTGTGTTCGCGCGCACTGGGTTTCGAGGGCTCAGATCGCTTCGAGATGGCTGCGACGGTGGAATTCATCCACACCGCGACCTTGTTGCACGACGACGTGGTGGATGAATCTGACTTGCGCCGAGGACGCAGTACCGCCAACGCGATGTTTGGCAATGCGGCCAGCGTCTTGGTGGGCGATTTTCTCTACTCACGCTCGTTTCAGATGATGGTGTCGGTCAATCGCATGCGTGTCTTGGATGTGCTGGCCGATGCGACCAATGTGATCGCGGAAGGCGAGGTCCTTCAGCTCCTCAACATGCATGACCCGGATGCCACCGTGGAAAGCTATTTGCGGGTGATTCGCTACAAAACGGCCAAGCTCTTCGAGGCCAGTGCTCGTCTTGGGGCCGTGCTAGCGGATGTTGGACCGGATGTGGAAGAGGCCTGTGCCACCTATGGCCGTTGCTTGGGCACCGCCTTCCAGCTGGTCGATGACTTACTGGATTACGAAGGGGCTACCGAACAGCTCGGCAAAAACGTTGGGGATGATCTGCGCGAAGGCAAGCCCACCTTGCCGCTGCTGTTGGCGATGAGTCGAGGCACCGAGGCGGAACGGCAATTGATTCGGCATGCCATCGAGCATGGCGAGGTGGACCGGCTGCCCCAAATCATTGCTATCGTGAAATCAACTGGCGCGCTGGAGGCCACACGCGAAGCCGCACGAGCTGAGGCTGTCAAGGCCTGCGAACAGCTTTCTTGCTTAAGTCCTTCACAGTTCAAAAATGCTCTGCTACAATTGCCGGCTCTTGCAATAGATCGCTCTTCTTGAGTGAGCCGTTGCAGGTCATCGGGGTGTAGCTTAGCCTGGTAGAGCGCTACGTTCGGGACGTAGAGGCCGGAGGTTCGAATCCTCTCACCCCGACCAATTCAAATGCCTGTACATGCTTAGTGTGTACGGGCATTTCCTTGTGTACTTGGCGTGGCCATATTTTGGCAACGTGGTACAATCAAAAGCTTGACCCAGCGTTGGCTTGGTCAGTTTCATGTTGAAAGGCTGATATGTACGCGGTCATAAAAACTGGTGGCAAACAATACAAAGTTGTCGCCGGTGAAAAAATTAAAGTAGAACAGATTGCTGCGGAAGTTGGCCAAGAGATTGTCATTGATCAGATTTTGGCTGTCGGAAGCGGCGCTGATCTGAAAATTGGCACACCCTTGGTTGAAGGCGCATCGGTAACGGCGACGGTGTTGTCGCAAGGTCGGCACGACAAGATCCGCATCTTCAAGATGCGTCGTCGTAAGCACTACCAGCGCCATCAAGGCCATCGTCAAAACTACACCGAATTGCAAATCAACGTGGTTCAGGCCTAAGACGTTTTGCGTCTAGGTTGTTGCTGAATCCAAGGAGCTAGGTCATGGCACAGAAAAAAGGCGGCGGTTCCACGCGGAACGGCCGTGATTCCAAGCCCAAAATGCTGGGCGTGAAAGCGTTTGGTGGCGAAGCCATCAGCGCAGGTTCGATCATCGTGCGTCAGCGCGGTACGCGTTTCCATGCTGGCACCAATGTCGGTATGGGTCGTGATCACACCTTGTTTGCATTGGTCGATGGGACTGTGTCCTTCGACGTCAAAGGTTCACAGAACCGCCAGACGGTCTTCATCACACCGCTTTGAGCCGTGTCTGACTGAAGCATCAAGCCCCGGCTCGCCGGGGCTTTTTTGCTTTCGATCGGTTCAAGGTAAGCGTGAGATGGGGTTCGAGTCGATTCAGGAGAAGTCATGAAATTCGTTGACGAAGTGGTGATCGATATCGCCGCTGGCAATGGTGGCAGTGGTTGTGCGAGCTTTCGTCGCGAGAAGTGCATTCCGTTCGGCGGTCCCAACGGTGGCGATGGTGGCCGAGGCGGGCATGTCTACGCTGTGGGCGACATCAATCTGAACACGCTGGTGGATTTTCGCTACACGCGTCGCCATGAAGCGCGCAACGGCGAGCAAGGCCGGGGTTCGGATCAGTTCGGTGCGGCTGGCCCCGACATCGTGTTGCACATGCCTGTGGGCACGATCATCGCTGACGCTGAAACCAATGAAGTCTTGGCTGAACTGCTGGTCCCGGGTGAGCAGGTGATGCTTGCCAAGGGTGGCGATGGCGGTTTTGGCAACTTGCACTACAAGACCAGCACCAATCGGGCGCCGCGTCAAAAGACGCCTGGCTGGCCGGGTGATCACAAAACATTGCGCCTTGAGCTGCGTGTGCTGGCCGATGTGGGCTTGCTGGGCATGCCCAATGCCGGCAAATCGACCCTGATTGCCGCGATCTCGAACGCTCGGCCCAAGATTGCCGACTATCCCTTCACCACGCTTTATCCCAATCTGGGTGTGGTGCGGGTCGGTCCGAGCCAGAGCTTTGTGGTGGCCGATGTGCCTGGTTTGATCGAAGGTGCAGCTGAAGGTGCCGGTCTGGGGCATCAGTTTTTGCGCCATTTGCAACGCACCCGTGTGTTGTTGCATATGGTGGATATGGCCCCGTTTGACGACAGCATTGATCCGGTGGCGCAAGCGCGCGCCATCGTGGGCGAGCTCAAAAAGTACGACAAGGCGCTGTTTGAAAAGCCGCGTTGGTTGGTGCTGAACAAGCTCGACATGGTGCCGGTGGAGCAGCGCGCCGCGTTGGTCAAGCAGTTCGTACGCCGTTTGCGTTGGAAGGGGCCGGTGTTCGAGATTTCCGCCCTGACGCGCGAAGGTTGTGAGCAGTTGATCCGTGCGATCTACAACCATGTCGCCTCGCTCAAGGTGCCGGTGGTGGAGGTCCCGGACGTGCGCTTCAGCGCTGAAGCTGCGGCCCCTGAGCCTTTGTCGGCCCCCGAGGTCAGTGCGCTTTCAGAGGATCCGCGTTTTCGCGTCGATGCCGTTTAAGGTCGAGGTGCTTCATGAGCGACATCCTGATCCAAGCCCGCCGTATCGTGGTCAAGGTGGGTTCCAGTCTGGTGACCAATGAAGGGCGCGGCTTGGACGCCGAAGCCATCAACGCTTGGTGCGTCCAGCTGGCCGAACTGGTTCGGCAAGGGCGCGAAGTGGTGATGGTGTCTTCAGGTGCCATCGCTGAAGGCATGAAGCGCCTCGGTTGGACCACCCGCCCCAAAGAGTTGCATGAGCTTCAGGCCGCCGCCGCAGTGGGGCAGATGGGGTTGGCGCAGATCTATGAAACCCGCCTGCGTGAACAAGGGCTGGGCAGCGCCCAAGTCTTGCTGACGCACGCTGATCTGGCGGATCGCGAGCGTTACCTCAACGCGCGTTCGACCTTGTTGACCTTGCTCGGTTTGGGCGTGATCCCGGTGATCAACGAAAACGACACCGTGGTCAACGATGAAATCAAGTTTGGCGACAACGACACCTTGGGTGCGTTGGTGGCCAATTTGGTCGATGCCGATGCGCTGGTGATCCTGACCGATCAAAAGGGTTTGTATGCCGCTGATCCACGCAAGGATCCCAACGCGCGCTTTATCCATGAAGCCCAAGCCGGTGATCCTGAGTTGGAGTTGATGGCGGGTGGAGCCGGCTCCAGCATTGGTCGCGGCGGCATGATCACCAAGATTTTGGCGGCCAAGCGCGCGGCCGGCAGTGGTGCCAGTACCGTGATCGCTTGGGGGCGTGAACCGAGCGCCTTGCTGCGTTTGGTGGCGGGTGAGTCGATTGGCACGCTCTTGGTGGCAACCACCGCCAAGGTGGCCGCGCGCAAGCAGTGGATGGCCGATCACCTGCAACTCAAAGGGGCGGTGGTGGTCGATGACGGTGCGGCGCTCAAATTGCGCGCCGAAGGCAAAAGCTTGCTACCCATCGGTGTGATGGATGTGCAGGGTGAATTTGCCCGGGGCGATGTGATTGCGGTGCGCTCGGTCGCCGGGGCTGACATTGCACGAGGCTTGGCCAATTACGCTGCCAGCGAAACCCGACTTATTCTGCGCAAGCCTTCATCGCAAATCGAAGGTTTGCTGGGCTACGCCAATGAGCCTGAATTGATCCATCGCGACAACTTGGTTTTGTGCTGAACCGTTGAGGTTCACCTCAAGGCCGCATCAGGAACGAGGCGGCCCAGAGACTGAGGTTGAACCAGAGATGCAGCAAGACGGGTACGCGCAAGCGGCCGCTCCACTCGAAGCTCAGGCCCAGCAACAAGGACACCGGCAACACGGCCAAGGCTGCTGGAGCAGGGTGACGCCACAGATGCATCAGGGCAAAAACCATCCCAGTGATGAGATTGGCCCCCGTGAGGCTCAGCCAAGGCCAGCTGGCGATGGGCGTCAGGTGCCATTGTCCCCAAGGGCGTTGCGCCAAGGCGACTTGGAGTCCGCCCCGAAACACAATTTCCTCGGCCGCCGCAGCCACCACCAGCAAGGGCAGATCACGCAACGGGTCCGAGGTCGGCAGCCCTAGGCCGTACAAGGCGGCGAGCCACGCTACGCCGGGTGACAACACCGTACAGCCCAGCAAAAGCTGCTGCCAAGCAGCGCTGCGAAAGGCACGGGAGCGGATGACACGATCACGAAACATGGGCCGCAGCTTACGGCCCCTGAGTTGGCGCGTAGCTTACGTGCGCGTGTCGCAGCGGGTACAGCGTGTGCTTTGAGCGTGTCTTTTTGTCAGATCACGCCGGCTTGTTGCATCAGGTGTCGTGCTGGTTCAAGGTCTGCAACGTCGATGGCTTCTAGGGCACTGAAGCCCAAATCGGCCAGCACGTTCCTGCCTTTGGGGTCGGTATTCATGCCGACCAGAATCTGACGAACCCGTTCGGCTTGATCGGCCCAGTCCGGCCCAACACAGAAGCAATGGAAAGCAGTGCCGTCGGTTGTTTCACCGACCACATCCAGATCGGCCTTGGTGGATGCAGACAAGCCCCGCCATGTTTCGTTAAAGACGAAGCCCGCATGTGCTTCACCCTTGAGCACCGCCTGAGCTGCCTTAGGGTGAGTGCCGACAAACTGGTAACGCACCCGCGACGGGTCCAAACCGAGGCCGGGCAGAAGGGTCTGGCCGAGCGGATGCACGATCAACTTGTCGGTCGCGGAGGCGATCACCACTTCGCCGGTCGGAGGAATCGGACGATCCTTGCGCACCACCATCAAGGTTTCATCACGCAAACCCACGACGCGTGCCACAGGAATGTGCCCCTTCTTCGCTGCGAAAATCAACGCCGAATAGGGGTTGGCGTAAACGACTTGAACGTCGTTGTCGAGCACTTGCTGGCGCTCAACCAGAAAGCTATCCGCCGGTTCAAAGTGGATGCCGCAGGCCATCATGCGTTGCAAGTAGGTGTTGAGGGCGAACCAGCCGAAGAGGTTTTTTGCCGTGTCATGCGGGCAAACGGATAGACGAAAACGTGCAGCCATGAAGGAATGCTCCCAAGAAAGAACTTGCCTTGAATCAGCTGGCAATCATATTTGCGCTGCGATGGGGCTGCTTGGTGAGTTGTGCAAGGGATTGCAAAATCCTGCCGATATAAAAATATATTTTGTCTAAGTCAAAATTGGGACATCGCATCCGCAAGCCCCCAGGCAGTGCTGAACGGCAGTTAGAATGCGCGCCACGCCTCCGTAGCTCAGTGGATAGAGCGATCCCCTCCTGAACAAGTTGGGCACCCGTCAGCGAAAGCGACGGCGTGAATGGAATCAAAGTCGGTGAACTCGTCCTGGTGATGCAGACGACAACGCCGAGCCAAGCTCAACTTAAGGGTTGAGAAGGTGTAGAGACTAGACGGTTCCGGCCTAACGACATGCGGTGCATGTCCAGGGTCAAGGCATAGTCCAGACCACGAACGCATGAGTCACCTATACGCATGCGGCGGCGAAAGCCGAAGTGGGATGAAGGGATAGGTCGCAGGTTCGATTCCTGCCGAAGGCACCACATCCTCATTGCCGCCTTGCTTGAAAACCATGAAGTTGACCATGTCCAAGGGGATGCGCCGTGTGCTGCTGAGCGTCCTCGCTCTGGGGGGGGGTGCCGTGGTTTTCTTTCTGGCGATAGGTGGCTGGTATCTTTGGACCCAGCACGACCGCAACTTCCACACCGTCATCCCGGGCGTTTTGTATCGCTCAGCGCAGATGAATGGCGACCAGATCAAATCCCGGGTCGAGGCCTCTGGCGCGCGCGCCATGCTCAATCTGCGTGGGCTGCGTCCCGGTCAAGATTGGTACGAGGAGGAGATCACTGTGGCCAAGGCCATCGGGATCACCCATCTCGACTACGGTATCTCGGCCAATGCCCCCGTCACACTCGCGCAGATGAAAGAGATTCTTGTGCTGATCGAGCACGCTCCCAAACCGCTGTTGATTCACTGCGAAGCGGGGGCTGACCGGACGGGGCTGGTCGTGGCGCTTTATTTACTCACTCACGGTGACAGCGAGGCCCATGCCCGGGAGGCCTTGGCATGGCGTTTCGGCCATTTCCCCTACCTGATGTGGGCCAGTACCCACAGCATGGATGACAGCCTCGATCTTTTTGTGGCTGATTTCAACGCGCAGCGTCACGTGCCCTGACGGTCATTGCCCGTGACCGCCGGCGGGGTGGGGGTGGGCTCAATCACTGGATCTGGCGGCCGCCAGCGCCAGATCCAGATCAGATCAATCGCGCGCTCGGTGCCGGATTGGGCGCGCAAGGTAAAGCGCTGGGCGATGCGGTAGATGAGCTGCCAAGTACCTGAAGCGGCGTTGAGGCTGCGCTCGTAGCCCACGTACCAGCGCCGCGAGAGTTGTTTGCCCAGCGAAACCACCGTTTCCGAGACTTCACCGTCGGACTTGCGCACCGACACCTGATCAAGCCCCACACGTTCCAGCAGGGATGGGCTATCGCCTTCGCCCGAGATCAGCGCATAGGCGGCGCGTTGTAACAGCGCCAAGTCGGTGCGGCCCAGGCCATCGGGTGCTCGGCCCAAGATCAACCACGAGAGTTTGTCGGTGTCATTGAGCACCGGCTCGCTGAACAGGCGCACGCGCATGTTTTCCACGGTGCCGGTCACGGCCACGCCGACGCGCACTTCGTCGATGTCGGGCCGGGTGGCTTGAATGTCGAGCTGAGGGTTGTTGGGTGAGCCGCTGAAGATGATCAAACCCCGATCAATCGCCAGTTTTTGGCCATACGCTGCATAGGTCCCTTCATCGCTGGTGCGGATGGTGCCGTTGACTGCCAACTTGCCGCCCGGGTTGGTCAGGGCTACAGCACCGATAAGACGGGTGTTGAGCCCTCGTCCGCGCAGCGCAAAAGCTTCACCCATATCCAGCTTCAAGTCCAAAACGGTGGTACGTGCATTGGCTGTGGAGGTGCTGGGCTCGCCCTCAGTCTTGGGGTTGGGCTGGTCGGTCACGCCCGTGGTCACGTCATCTGACAGCCCAGGCGCGTCGCCTTGGCTGAAGTCGATGCGGCCCTCATCGGCCCGCAGTTCACCTTCTATGGTGGTGCGATATTTGTCGAGATCAATGCGGGTGGTACCGCTGACCACGATATGGCGGTCCACCCGTTGCAACAGGGCGAACTGCTCGGCGATTGCCGTGAGGCTGAGATGCGGATTGCCTGCGCTGATCACCATCTGACCTGTCGCATGAATGCGACCTTCGCCTGCGCGCACTTGCAAGGTGTCGATACGCGCCGTGTTGCCCGACAAGGTGGCGTGCAGTTCCGCATCATGCCAATCGACGCCGTTCAAGGCGTTTTGCACCCCGATCTTGGAGCCATGCAGCTCACCGCTGAGATCAGGCGTGCCCAAGCTGCCTTGGAGGCGTGCTTGGGTATCGAGCTTGCCGCTCAGCCGCCATCCCGGCGGTAACCATCGGCCCCAGCGTCCTAGCTCAGCGATGTGCAAGTCGATGCTGCCGCCGATGGCATCGTCTTTCGATGGCCACAAGGCTTGGGGCTGGGTATCGAGGGTTTGCAAGCCTTCAAGTGAGCCCAGATAACCGCCCGCCACTTGCTCGCGCAACTGCCAATGGCCTTGTTGGCCCTTCAAAGCCAAGCGCATATCGGCCAACCCCAAGGGCTGGGGACCGGCTGGGTTGTCAGGATCATGGACCTGCAAGTCACCGGCAAGTCGCTCTAGAGCAATGTCGGTATTGAACTGTTCCGGGCTCATCGCTACGTCGATATGCCCGCCAATTTTTAAGTCACCGGCCCAACCAAAACCGGGTTGGGCCCGCGCCAGCAGCGGAGCGATATCAAGGGGTTCGAGCCGAGTGCGCCAAATCATTCGGGGGCGCGATGCACCAAGGGTTGTTTGGAGCAAAAACTCATCCATCACCAAATGCAAGACGCTGAGTTGCAGCCGGGTTGGATCAATCACAACGCTCTGGGTTTGGGCCTCGCGGTGGTAATGCAAGGTGGTGGGATCAAGGTGCAGCTGATCGGGCTCCGACGCTGGGGCTTGGGCATCACGCACACTCAGCTCGCTGACTTGGCCTTCCCAAGCGTCACTGTTGGGCCGATGTTGCCAACGGCCCTCCGCAGCGAGGCGGGCCAACAGCTGCGTTGGCAAGACACGGTGGACGGCTCCGGTGGCCGGGTCCGAGAGCTGCACCAGCGATTGCAGACGCAAGCGGTGCTTGGCCACACTGCCCAGCAAGCGCAGCTCCGTTGCACCCAGATGCAAACCCGGCCAAGAAGCCTCGCTCAAGCTGAGCTGCACATCGAGCTGGTCGCGGGGATGACTGCCCACATCGAAGCGCGTGTTGAATGTTTGGAGATGCAGTCCCGGTAACCGATCTTGTCGGTTGAGATCAACCCGCACATCCTGCGCTTGGATATGGCCGCTGCCATACACCTCGGGCCAGCGGCCTTGGAGGTCCACATCGGCCTCCAAATCGCCGGCGATTTCGGCCGGGCTGCCGGCCAAGCTCAACCACGGTTGCAGCAGGTGCAGAGCAGGGCTGTGAACCTTCAGATGCCATTGATCCTCGCTGGGTTCGGTATGCCAAGCCCCGTGCAGCGTGAGTTCGGTGCTTTGCTGCATCGGCCCGAGGCGCATCTCGGCTTGGATCTGCAAAGGCGGGGGCTCCATGGGGATCAGCGTTGCGGGCTGAGCGGCGACTTCGGGGGCGTTCCGGGGGTTTTTCAGGGTTTCGACGCGCAACGTGCCTGCCAGCGGCAAGCCCGCCAGCACACTGTCGCTGAGTTGCACCAGCGCATAGCCTTGGGGGGAGGCGGGGCTTGATGAGGTCAGATCGGCTTTGACCGTGCCGTCCAGCCGGGTGGGATGGTTGCGCCAAGCCTCTAGGGCCGCAGCGCCGGCCGGGCCGGGCCACCACACTCGTGGATCAAAGTGCTGTAACGCGGCTTCTAGGACCACATGGTGCTGTGCTGGCCCTGCACGTTGTCCGGGATGTTGTTCCCATTGACCTTGCGCTTGCAGCCGGGTTGCGCCGGCTTGGGCATTCAACTGCTCAATGTGGATGCCCTGGGTGGTGGCTTTGCCCTTGAATTGCAGTTGAACCTCGGGCAAGCGACTGTGATCAAGCTGCTGACCACGCAGATCCGCTTTCACGCTCAGATGAAGATCGGGTGTCCCTCGGGGCCACGTAGACCCTGCTGTGGCGTTGATCGGCCACGGCAGTAAACCCTCGACGTCGAGCGGTCCGGTGATCTCGAAGGCGGGTGCGCGCGGGTCAATCTCAGCGGGTCGCAGTCGGGTGATTTGGCTGCTCAGTTGCATGCTCAGCCGCTGAGCGCTCCGGCGCTCATCCAGCGCCCACTGCCCATGACCCTCGATGTGGGCTGATGCATGCTTGAGCTGCTCTCGGCCCAGTTCGACCACCAAGGTGTTGAGCTGGCCGCTGGTGACGCCGCTCTTGCGCTGTGCGGTCATTTGGGCTTGCACGTGGCGTATCGGCAGGCCTTGGTGCTCAAGGCCATCGGCCAAGGCGTTGTGGACATCCGCTCGCAAGCTCCATGCCGTGGGGGCTTGCCACTCGGCCACCACGTCACCGTGGAGCCGGGTGATGGGTGCGCCGGGGTGTAAGGCGGCAAGGTTGAGCTGATCGGCGCGCACGCTCAAACGGGGCAAGGGCCAAGCGGCGAAGGGCAGCACCTCCGCCGTGCCTTGGAGCGTTTGGGTCAGACCATGCAGATCGACATGAAGTTGCACCGCGCTCAGTACCCCACTGGCTTGGGCCTCGGCTTGCCAAGCGATGGGTGCTGTTTCGGTGGTTTCGATGTGCGCACTGGCGTGGAGCTTGAGCGGTGCGGTGGGTTCGATTCCCCCTTGACCACGCCAACGCAGCTGCGACCAAGTGCCTTCGATCCTGTCGATGTGATGTTGTCCGAGCGGCCCGGCGATCAGATCCAGTCGGGCTTTGAGCTGCCGCAAGGGCGCATCCTCCAGCGCAGGCAGGCTCAAAGTGTCCAAGGCGACCGATTCGATATGCACACCCACAGGCAAGACCAAATGCCGTGGGGGTGTGAGGGGTGCGGCCGGTGTTTGGGGCGTGGGGGTTTCAGCGCCGCGCAGGGTCAAGGCTTGGGCATGCAGGTGCTCAAAGTGCAGCGCAGGCCATGGTTCGAGCGTGATGTGGCTGAAGCGCCAGTCGATCTGGTCGAGGTCCAGCGTCTGGGTGGCACTGATCGACCAGCGCACCTGCTTGATGCGGCCCTCGCCCAACAAGGCCCCTTCAGCTTGCTCGATGTGCAGGGGCATCAGCCAGTGCTGGGCGACGGTGACCACGGCCGATGTCCCCCACGAGGTGCTGACCAACAGCGCCAAAAGAACACCGATCAGCACCAACAAGCCGGTGATCACCACGGCGATCAAACCCAGCGGCACGACCAAAGCCATGCCCCAGCGTTGGTGCCAAGGCTTCTTCGATGAGGCGGGGGGCGGTGGTGGGGTCGTCATGGTCAGAACGTGATGCCAATGCTGAAGTGCAAGCGCAAACGCTCCAAACGCTCGGCCCAAGCCAGATCAATGCGCAAAGGCCCCACCGGACTGCGCCAGCGCAGACCCAGGCCATAGCCCTTGTCGGGGTTGAATTCGGTCCAACTTGTGGATGCTTGTCCGGCATCGTAAAACGCTGCCCACCACCACGCGGGGCTGTTGCGCGTGAAGGGGCGCGCGACTTCGACGCTGGCCGTGCCCAGCACATGACCACCGATGGCGGTGCCATCCGGGGCCTGGGGTCCGAGAGATTGGTAGGCATAGCCCCGCACGGATTCATCCCCTCCGGCACGAAAAAGCAGGGTGTAGGGCACGTTGGTGGTCGGAATCGGTGCAAAGACTTGGCCCAACTGAATCCGACCTTGGCTGTACCAAGAGCCGCCCAAAGGGTAGTAGCCTGTGACCCGCAGCGTGCCACGCGAGAAATAGCCGCTGTCTGTGAGGGTGTGAAAAGAGCGTCCCGCCCCGGCCTCAGCCGAAAGACCGACCCCTTGGGTGGGCAGGATCGGGTGGTCGATATTGCGCCAGACCCATTGATAGTTCAGCGTCAGGGAGGACGTGTCGTCCGTGAGACGTGTGCCGTAGGTGGGCCGTGTCGTGGCTCGCAGCCATTCGAGATAAAACAAGCGCTCAATGCGTTCGCTGTCTTGGGTGCGGCCAGCTCGCAAGCGCTCGTTGGTGATCAACAGTCCCCCGGCTTCGGTTTGGGACACCGTGGCGGACAAGAGATTGCGAAATGGCCCCAGCACGGGGTGCGAGGTCAGGTCGAGCGAGATGAGTTGTTCGGTGCGACCCCACTGCACCTTGGTTTTACCTTGCCACGGTTGCCCAGCAAAGCGTTGATGCAGGTGTTCCAACGTGACGCGTGGCCCTGCGTTGTCCGAGTAACCCAAGCCGACCGTGGTTTGGTGCAAGGGGCGCTCACGCAGATTGATCTTGATCGGGACCGACTCGGGATGCGCACTGTCTGGGTTGAAGGTCACCCCCACCGTTTCGAACAAAGTGGTTTTGACCAAGCGATCCTGAAAATCAAGCAGGGGTTTTTCACGCAGTGGTTCACCTTCGCCGAAGGTAAACAAAGGGAAAACGCTATCGGCAGCAACATGCTCTAGCCCTGAGAAGCTGATAGGACCGATGCGGTAGAGCGGGCCACTGTCGAGGATCAGCCGTAGCGTTACTCGCTGGTTGGCTGGATCAATGTGCGCTTGGGTGCTTTTCCATGTCGCGTGGGTGTAGCCCTCGGCGCGCAGCATGGCGATCAACCCGGCCTTGGCATCGCCCCATGCTGTTTGGGAGAACGGCTCGCCCTGGGGTAGCGACCACTTTGATCGCAGGCGTGCCATCAGCACCTGAGCGGGCAGCTCGATCTCCTCCGAGTTCTCGGGCTTCGCAGCCTGTTCTTTCAAGGCCCCTTGAATCTCCAGCTCGACCGTACCCACCCGGGTGATCGGTCCGGGGCTCACGTGGACTTTGACGAGCAGCCCCACATCGGGTGTTTCTGCGGCGGTGACGGGGGTGCTTTTGAGCTTGTCAAGGACATCGAACAACAACACTTGGGCGGTCGGGGGGGGGTTATGGGGCTCCGTGTCGATGCGGGTGGTGGCACTGAAATAGCCTTCGGTTTCCAGCAGGCTGCGTACCTGCGCCGGGGTGGCAGCGATCAAGCGATTCAACTCGCCGCGCGAAATACGTTCTTGGTCAAAGCGTTTGAAACGGCTGATGTCGAGATGTTTTTCAAGCAAAGGCAACAAATCTTCCGGGGCGTCGATCTCGGTTTGCCACGTGACTCGCCGTGCCTCAGCCACGTCATCGGTAGCGATGGCATGAGCGACCCGGGGTGATCCACCGCACAACAAGCCCATGATCAGCAAGATGCTGTGGGCCTTGCCCGAGATGCCTTGACCCGCCATCGTGGTGTCTTGCTGTTGTTGTGCTGTTGAGGGCTGCCATTGTGGCTGATTCGGGCCCGGCTCAAAAGGCGATATGTACTCCTGTGCTGAGCCAGCCGTAGAAGCGATCAAAGTGCTGGGCGGTGAAGGTGTTGTAGCTCATGGGCATTTCACCGACCCACGCTTGGGTCATGACTTGAGCGCGCATGACCAGGGCCCACCCGGGCTCTAGGTGGTAGCTGAGTTCGCCGATACCGATGTGGTTGTGATCCGTGGCTTGGCCGCCGCGTTGGGTGATCACCGCGTCGATGCGCTCCCGGCGCAAGCGCAGGAATTCATAGCCGAAGCGCATCGACCATGACGGCGGCATAGGCAGGGACCACGAGCCGCCCACGTGGGCAAAAATGGCTCGGTAACGGGTTTCGTCTTGGACATCAAAAGGCAGCAGGCTTAGCGGTACACGCACGGTCATGGGGCTTGAGCAGCCCGGTGCTGGGCGAGCGATCAGGGCCGTGGTGTCGAACTGCAAGCGGTAGTTGCAACCTGACAAGTTGGCTTGGCCCGTGATCTCGCCGTGATCGACGCGGCTTTGACCGAAGCCCACAAAGGCCGAGAGTCGGTACGTGCGCCAGCTACCGATCAAATCAGCCTGCATCTGCGTATCGCGCGGCTGCTCAATGCGCATGTGGTTAAGCGTGACGCGCAGGCCCATGGCTTGCAGGGTCAGGTTGCTTGACCGCTCAATGGCTTGGGATTGATTGCCCCAGCCGGATAGTCGCAAAGCGTAGGACTGTGCTGCGCCGGGTTCTTCGTTTAAGCGCCATTGCACCCCCGTCTGCCAACTGGCCACACGAACAACATGATCCCGATCCTGCATGTCGCGCTGCCACGCTTGGCCTTCCAACCGCAGCCGATTCGAGGCCACGTTGAGATGGCCTCGAAGGTGATGGCCCGCGTAGTCACCGATGCGGGTGTCTTGAAGTGCTGGGTCTCGGCCCCGCACCTGAAACACATCGATTTGCGAGTTGACCAAGTCCCGCATGATCTCGATGTGGGTCGGTGCTTGAGACCTCTCTATCCCGCCAAAGCCGACCGTCTCCGCTTGAAGAAGGGCGTCGAGGAGCATCAGAAATGCAACTGTCCGACGAGACTCGGTCCGCTGATGGTGGGGCCCGAGCGGGTGACCTGCATCGTGCCGCTGGGCAGGGCCGTGCCGTCGGCTTGGCGCAGGACCAAACCGCCGAGCACGATCTGTAGATCAAAGTCACCCGTGGTGTTGAGCAGGCTGTCTAGGGCTTGAGCTTGCGCAGGGAACTGGCGCAGCAGCAAAGCTTGCAGGCGCGCCGGGCTGGCGCTCAAGCTGATGGCCCCGGCGGTTTGGATCACATCCGCACCGACGTTGACGATGCCTTGGCCTTCGGTGCCGACTTCGATGCCGCTGGCGCTGCGGGCGTAGGCGTGCAGTTGGGCTCCTGCCGGAACCACGATGCTTAAACGGGTGAGATCGACGGGATCACGCTGCAACTGCACCCGGTCGAGCAGTACTTCGAGCTTTTTCAGGCTATGCCGATCGGTGACGGTCAGACCCAAAGCAAACTCGGTGCGGCCGTGGGGCAGGGCAAAGGCGGTGCTGCGTAGTGGCAGATCGATGCTGGCCAAGCTGCTCAGGGTTTGGCCACGCAGATCGAGCCCTGTGCCCATGAATGCGGCCAAGGTGGCGCTGATGGCCGGGCCTTGCGTTGGGGTGATCAGCATTTGGTCTTGGGCGACATAGAGGTATTGCGCCTGATGAACGGCCAAACTCACCGCTGAGACTGCATGGCTGACGGCTTGAGGGTTGGATAAATCAGCACCATTGACCAGCGTGGATACGGCCCCATTTCTCAGCGTATCTGCTGCCTCAGCCATGGTTTTCTTGGTCAATAAAATGCCCACCGATGTGGCTATACCTTGAGAGGCAATCGCTGTGGCATTATTTTTCTGATCGGCCGACCATGTATGAATAGTTTCAAGGCCCCGGCGAGTTGTTTTCTGAATCACGCTCGATATGGTGGCCTGATCAGAAAATATCGAAGCTCCTGAATAGGTTGTCGCAGCCGTTGTTGAAAATTTTTGATTGAATAGTTCTTGGGCGAGTGCCTTGGCTGATTCACGGAAAGCGATCTCGCCGCTACCCCCTGCGGCCGCAGCTGTCTCGGTAATATCGTTGAGAATCTTGGCGGCAGCTACCGCTGCCATCGCAGTGGATGGCGTTTGTGTGACCGGATTGAAGTGGGCCGGATCTTGGTTGCCCAACCCCATGATCTGCATGACCGCTTGAAAGTCCGCCGGGGCCAGCCCACTTTCAACTTGCATCGTTGTGAATGGCGAGATCACGCTTGAGCCCGCAGTGGCGCGGTAAACCCCTTGGGGCGCTCGCAGCGTAGTTCGGTCAATGCCTGTGCCGGCCACAGAAGCTATGTTGTTGGAGCAGGCAGGGCTGAAAACAAAAGCACCATTTTGGTCGGTGAGGGTGGTGTTATCACCCGCGTCCAACAAACCATTGTTGTTTTGATCACAGAAAACGGTAGCCCCGATGATCACGTCATCGACCAAAACACCGCGTGAGGTGGCTGTGCCGTCGTTGGTATTGGATGACATGCCGCATCCTGATAACTCCAAAGACGCACCAAAAATAAGGCTGATGGACAAAGCAAGTAAGCTTATTCTGGGCATGGTTTGACTCCAATAACCTTTATCTTGGGGTGGTTAACAGCAGGTTTTGGAGTATCAAACACCCACCCCTTAAAAAGGGTGGGTTCATTTTTTTCTATCGTGTATCGTGATGAATGCACTCAAGGGTGCATGTTTTTCACAACAGGGGCGTGTTAGATCGGCGGCAAGCCGAAACGGCGGCGGGCGCGGTTGCAGGCCGGCTCGCCCGCACTGAATTCACGGCAAGGAGAGGGCCGCCATTCATAGATGCCGCAAGTCGTGTGTTCGCCCACCTTGCCCACCAGCGCTGCGCAGCGCGGTTGGGCGTGGTCGGTACCGCGCAGGCGCATCAGGCCGGGTAGCAGATCGACGGCCAAGCCGTCGGGGACATGGCCGCCCCGGCTGGAGAGTTCTTCGCTGGCAAAGTCCACCCGAAAACAGGCGCAACAAGCCCCACACGTCAAGCAGGGATTGGCTTGGCTCACGCTAGTCGCGCCTGATGGCGTTCGATTTGCATCCGCACTTGGCTTGGCGCGGTGCCGCCCAAGGTGTTGCGTGCGTTGAGTGAGCCGGCCAGCGTCAGGGCCTCATGCACATCGGCGGTGATGGCAGCGTTGTAGCCTTGCAGCGTTTCCAGCGGCAGCTCGGACAGATCTTTGCCGAGCGCGATGGCGTCTTTCACCGCATGCGCGACCACTTCATGGGCGTCACGGAACGGCAGGCCTTTCTTGACCAAGTAGTCGGCCAGATCGGTCGCGGTGGCGTAGCCCTTGAGCGCGGCGCGCTCCATCGCTTCTTGCTTGACGCTCAAGCCGCCTGAGCGTGAACCGTCGGCTGCGACCTCGCCACCGATCATCTCGGCCATGATGCGCAGCGTGTCCTTGACGGTATCGACCGTGTCAAACAGCGGCTCCTTGTCTTCTTGGTTGTCCTTGTTGTAGGCCAGCGGTTGGCCCTTCATCAAGGTGATCAAGCCCATCAGGTGGCCGACCACGCGGCCTGACTTGCCCCGGGCCAGCTCGGCCACGTCGGGGTTGCGCTTCTGCGGCATGATGCTTGAGCCGGTGCAGTAGCGGTCCGAGAGGTTGATGAAGCCGAAGTTCTGGCTCATCCAGAGCACGATTTCTTCGGCCATCCGCGAGACATGCACCATCACCAGCGTGGCAAACGAGGTGAACTCGATGGCGAAGTCGCGGTCGCTGACAGCGTCCAAGCTGTTCTGGCAAATCCCTTCAAAACCCAGTGTCTTGGCGACGCGTTCGCGGTCCAGCGGATAGCTGGTGCCAGCCAGCGCGGCCGAGCCCAGCGGCAGGCGGTTGACGCGCTTGCGTAGATCGGCCAAACGTTCAGCGTCACGCGCAAACATTTCCACATAAGCCAGCAAGTGGTGCGCGAAGCTCACCGGCTGGGCGACTTGCAGGTGCGTGAAGCCCGGCAGGATCACTTCGACGTTTTGGCTCGCTACATGCACCAGCGCGCGCTGCATTTCGTCAAGCAGCAAGGCGGTGGCGTCGATCTCGCCGCGCAGCCACAGACGCACGTCGGTGGCCACTTGGTCGTTGCGGCTACGCCCCGTGTGCAGGCGCTTGCCGGCGTCGCCCACCAAGCTCGTCAGGCGCGCTTCGATGTTGAGGTGTACGTCTTCCAGATCCAGCTTCCACTCGAAGGTGCCGGCTTCGATCTCGGCACGGATCTGGCCCATGCCGCGTTGGATGTCGGCCCAATCCTGCGCTTGGATGATGCCTTGGGCGGCGAGCATCTCAGCATGCGCCAAGCTGCCTTCGATGTCGGCTTGCCAGAGGCGTTTGTCAAAGAAAACGCTGGCGGTATAGCGCTTGACCAGTTCGCTCATGGGTTCTGAAAACAGAGCGGACCAGGCTTGGGATTTCTTGTCGAGTTGGTTGCGATTCATGTTCTGGGCGTGTTCTGATAGGGGGCTCGCAGCTTATGGTTGACTCAGAGAGCTTTTGACGGGGTTTAACCCCCCGAACCCGATGAAAATCAGCTGCCGAGCCTGAAATGCGTAGGCCAGGGCCGCGAGGTTAGCGACAATTCACACCGTTGTGGAAATTTTAGAGCTCGCGCCAGTCTTACCGACCGGCGCAGTCGTTGATTCAGCCGTCGATGCCGACCCGAGACCCCTTACTGGATTTTCCCATCGAGCCGACCCAACCTTTGGTGCATACCGCACCAGGGGAGATCGGTAGCGAGAACTACCGCCGTCGTTCGGGGTCGGGGCAGCTGCGTGGTTCGGTGGATGAACGACTCGGTGGCCCTCGTGAGGGGGGCGGTAGCGAGTCTCGCAGCAGTAAAGGTCGAAGCCGTCGTTTGGCGGCCATGCCGGTGGTGCGCAAAGTCAAGTTGGCCATGTCGGCCTTCGATGTGTGCCATGTGGGTGTGGTGCTGCGCGCTGTTTTGTTCGTGCATGGGACGGTGGCTTTGGGCCTGCTTTTCACAGCCAGAGACTGGCTAGGCTGGCTCGCTGATAGCGCTGTGGCCGCCACCATGACCTTGCCCGCCACGCTGGCGTGGTTGATTCTGGCGTGTTTAGGGCGTCGCAAGTTGGCCGCTCAGACGGTCGGTGCCCAATGGGTCGCGGCGATCTTGCTCGGGGCTATTTGCGCGGCCTATGGCTGGGGCCAGATGGTTTTGCTGGAGTTGGCTCCGGTGATCGAATTGGGCTGGTGGCCGCCCTTGGCGGTGGGCATGGCACTCTCCGCCGCTTTATTTTTGTGGTTGCGGCAACGGGCAGGTTTGCAGTTGCCGGCGGCAGCGGCGGCGCGCTTGGCGGAGTTGCAGTCGCGCATCCAACCGCATTTCCTCTTTAATGCGCTCAACAGCGCGATTGCCTTGGTGCGCTCTGATCCCGAGCGGGCTGAGTCGGTGATGGAGGATTTGGCCGAGTTGTTCCGCGCTGCCTTGGCCAGCTCCTCGGCCACGCAGACTTTGGGTGAAGAGCTGGCGCTGGCCAAGCGCTACCTTGAAATTGAACGGGTCCGTTTTGGTGAGCGCATGAACGTGCGCTGGGAGCTTGACCCCGCCGCCCATTCCGCTTTGCTGCCGGTGCTGGTGTTGCAGCCCTTGGTGGAGAACGCGGTCAAGCACGGTATTGAACCTTCGGAAACCGGCGGTGAAATCCGTATCCGTACCCGGGCGCGCCAAGGCCAAGCCCGTATCGAGATCAGCAACACCGTACCGCCGGTGCCTGGCAAGGCCGGGATGGGCGTGGCGTTGCGTAACGTGCGCGAGCGGCTCATCTTGATGCACGACGTGAGCCTGCGTTTCGAGGTCAGTCGTGTGGGCACCACCAGCTTTCGCATCCGTATCGGGGTGCCTTTGAATGGGCGGTATTGAGGATGTCTCTCGGGGTTGAGCCGGCCGCTGCTTCTGCTTTGCGGGTGTTCCTCATCGACGATGAACCCTTGGCGCGGCTGCGGCTGCGTCAGTTGTTGGCCGATATGGTCATCCCCGTGGTCACGGTGGTGGGCGAGGCAGGCAGTGCGGCAGCGGCCTTGCAGTGGTTGTCGCAATACCGCGCCGATTTGCTTTTGCTCGATATCCGCATGCCGGGCTTGGATGGCTTGGCCTTGGCGGAACGCTTGCGCCAGTGGCATGACGTGCCGGCCGTGGTGTTCGTGACGGCCCACCCTGAACATGCTTTGGCCGCCTTTGAGGTGGATGCCTTCGATTACCTGACCAAGCCGGTGCGCCGCGCCCGGTTGCAAGAGGCTTTGATGCGGGTGATGCATCGCTTGGGACGGGCCCCCCGGGCCTTGGTCGAGCCCCGGTCGGTGGGGCTGGATGAGGAGCCGGCCATCATGGTCAGTGTGCGCGGTCAAGTCATCCGCGTGCCGCTGACCGAGGTGCTGTACCTCAAGGCCGAACTCAAGTACGTGACCCTTCGGACCGCGCGCAGCATCTTCGTGCTGGACGAATCACTGACCGATTTGGAGCCGCGTCTAGGGCCCCGTTTTTTGCGCGTGCATCGCAACGCCTTGGTCGCCCGTCAAGCCATCCGTGAGCTGATGCGCCGACCCGCTACCCCGGGCAGCGAGGAGGAGCCGGACGGTGGCGAGGTTTGGTCGGTGCTGATTGCCGAGGTGGATGAGTGGCTCACTGTCTCGCGCCGGCAACTTCCGGCCGTCCGCGAGGCCTTGGTGGCTGAGGGCTTGTGATGTTTGTGATGCTTGTGGGCACCGTCCTGTAACGAGGTGCGGCTTACGCACGCATCGTTGCAAAGGCGGCGTGGCGTGGCGTTGGGGCTGACGTAGGATGGTTCGTATCCCATTCGACCCACAAGGTCTTCGATGCTCGGAGCTGTCATGAAGCCGAATCACCCCGCCATCCCCCTGTCCACCAACGCCCACCCCATGCGTCGTTTGTGTCGCCACTTGGTGGCTGCCCTGGGGGTGTTGATGAGCATGGGGCCGCTGTGCGCCAGCGCTGAAGCGCCGGTGGTGGCGGGATGCACGATGTTTCCCTCCTCGGCCATTTTTAACCAGCGTATCGACGATCCGGCGCGTTTTCCGGTGCATGCCAGCAGTGCCAAATGGATCAAATCAGTGGGCGGTTCACGCCAACTGCACGCCGATTGGGGCACCAGTGAGGATGCCAATCAGCTGAGTAGCTATTACGGTATTCCCTACAACGTGATTGATGGCAGCCCGGCCACCACGGCTTGGCCCGTGCAGGCCTATGAAATCGTTGATCCACGCGACGGCAATGGCGCAGGGGTGCCGGCGGAGAGCGACTGCGCTGTCTTTAAGAGCGGGGCGCTGTCGATGCGGCGTGGTTGTGCGACCGTGCCCGCAGCTGAGCGCCGTTTTCCCTACCCCCTTGATGCCAATCTCAAAGCCGAGCACGGCCGTTGCAATGACCCTGCCATCTGCGGTGACCGCCATGTGTTGGTTTTAGAGCGCGGTGAGCGGGGTGCTTGCCGTTTGTGGGAGAGCTATTTTGCTTACCAAGTCGCCGGCCAGTGGAAGTCTTATTCGACGGCCGCGTGGGAGTTGAACGCGCTGACCATGCGCCCCAAGGGCTGGACCTCGGCTGATGCCGGGGGCTTGCCGATTCTGCCGTTGCTGGCGCGCATTGATGAAGCCGATATGGGTGAGATCCACCATGCTTTGCGGGTCACGTTCCGCGACGCTGTGCTCGACAACAAGTTTGTTTGGCCCGCAGGGCACACCGCTGGCAATGCGATCAACAACGGCATCCCTTTGGGGGCGGTGATGCGCCTTAAAGCCAATTTTGAGCCGCCGTTTTACTGGACGGCCCAAGCGCGCGCCTTGGCCCGGGCGATGCAGCAGCACGGGGTTTATGTGGCCGATCTGGGCTCGGACTTCTTCATCCAGGGCGAGCCCAGCGTGCGCTGGAGCAGCGTGGCCATCAAGCAGATCCAAGGCTTGAAAATGAGCAACTTTGAATTCGTCGATTTGCAGACCATCACCAGCGATCCGCGCTTCAAGCCGGACTCTTTCCAGGCGGCTTGGTAAGTCGGCTTATTTAACGCTGATCTTGGCCGTGACTTGGGCCGCTGCCTTCCAAGCGCTGTTGCCCGCCTGATTGGCCGCCAGTGTGCAAGTCCCGGCCCGTGTTCCGCTAAAAACGGTGAAAGCCGTGCCCACGACCGTGACCGAGCAGATGGTCGGCGTGGTGCTCGTGACCGTGACCGCCAGTCCCGAGTTGCTGCTGACTGTTAGCGCGGCTGAACTGCTCAACGCCAGCTTGGTGGGCGCGGTGAAGCTGATCTTCTGTGTCCCCAGCGTCGTTGTTGCCGGTTTTGTGGCAGGAGCAGGAGCAGGAGCAGGAGCAGGAGCAGGAGCAGGAGCAGGAGCAGGAGCAGGAGCAGGAGCAGGAGCAGGAGCAGGAGCAGGAGCAGGAGCAGGAGCAGCGGCCGCCGGCGCTTCGAGCGCACCCAGATCGGGGCCAAGTCCTGCGGGGGTGCGCACCGAGC
>NZ_JBYSVC010000001.1:0-92235 GCF_057922285.1 Leptothrix toolikensis (SeqCode) | reverse complement strand
ACACCGACAGCGAGTACGTGCGCAACGGCATCATGACGTGGATCCACGGCTGGAAGAAACGCGGCTGGAAGACGGCCGACGGCAAGCCGGTGAAGAACATGGATCTGTGGCAACGCCTTGAAGCGCTCTCCACTTTGCACAGCATCGACTGGCGTTGGGTCAAGGGCCACGCGGGGGACCCGGGTAACGAGCGCGCCGACGCGTTGGCGAATCGAGGGGTCGAGGAGCCCGGCGGCCCGCGTTGAGGCGTGGCAAACTTCCGCGCCTCCTTAACTCCTGCTTTGCACCCTTGGACAAGATCCTGCTTCAGATTGCCGCCGAACTCTCCGTTCGCCCGGCGCAAGTCAACGCTGCGGTGCAGCTGCTCGATGGCGGGGCCACCGTGCCCTTCATCGCCCGCTATCGCAAAGAAGCCACCGACGGCTTGGATGACACCCAATTGCGCGACCTTGAAGCGCGCTTGGGCTATTTGCGTGAACTCGAAGAACGCCGCGCAGCGGTGCTGAAACTGATCGACGAGCAAGGCAAGCTCAGCCCCGAGCTGCGTGCCGCCATCGAAGCCGCCCCGACCAAGCAGGAGTTAGAAGACCTTTATCTGCCCTACAAAACCAAGCGGCGCACCAAAGGCATGATCGCCCGCGAAGCGGGGTTGGAGCCGCTGGCCGACAAGCTGTTTGCCCACCCCGCGCTCGACCCGCAGGCTGAGGCCGCAGCCTTCATCCAACCGGAGGCTGGTTTTGCTGACGTCGCAGCGGTGCTCGACGGGGTGCGCGATTTGCTCTCCGAGCGCTGGGCCGAAGACGCCACCTTGGTGGGCCGCTTGCGGGAGTGGCTCTGGAGCGAGGGGCTTTTGCAGTCCAAGCGGGCCAGCGGCAAGGACGAAAACAACGCCGACGTGGCCAAGTTCCGCGACTATTTCGACTACAGCGAACCCATCCAGCGGGTGCCTTCGCACCGCGCTTTGGCGGTGTTCCGGGGCCGTACCCTGAACATGCTGGACGCCAAGCTGGTGATCGATGAGGTCTTGGTGCCTGGCCAAATTTCGATGGCCGAAGGCCGGATCGCCATTCATTTGGGTTGGAGCCATGCCAAGCGGCCCAGCGACGATCTGATCCGCAAGACCATCGCTTGGACATGGAAGGTCAAGCTCTCTTTGAGCTTGGAGCGCGATCTCTTCACCCGGCTGCGCGAAGCCGCTGAAGGTGTGGCGATCAAGGTGTTTGCCGAGAACCTGCGCGATCTGCTCTTGGCTGCGCCGGCGGGCAAGCGGGTGGTGATGGGGCTGGACCCCGGCATCCGCACCGGCGTGAAGGTCGCGGTGGTGAGTGACACCGGCAAGGTGCTCGATACCGCCACGGTCTACCCGCACGAGCCCCGTCGCGATTGGGAGGGCTCCCTGCACACCTTGGCCAAGCTCTGTGCTACCCACGGTGTCAACTTGATTGCCATCGGCAACGGCACCGCCAGCCGCGAGACCGACAAGTTGGCTGCCGATCTGATCCAGCGCCTCCAGTCCTCGCCCGTTCGCCCTGAGCCTGTCGAAGGGTCAGCGGTCGGTCTTCAAAAAGTCGTGGTGAGCGAGGCGGGCGCTTCGGTCTACTCGGCGAGCGAATTCGCCTCGAAAGAGCTGCCTGATTTGGATGTCAGCTTGCGCGGTGCGGTCTCGATTGCGCGGCGCTTGCAAGATCCGCTGGCTGAGCTGGTCAAGATTGATCCGAAGAGCATCGGCGTGGGCCAGTATCAGCATGACGTGCATCAAAGCGGCTTGGCGCGCAGCTTGGACGCGGTGGTCGAAGACTGCGTGAACGCGGTCGGCGTCGATCTGAATACCGCCTCTAGCGCCTTGTTGGCGCGTGTTTCAGGTCTTTCAAGCACCGTTGCCGGCAACATCGTGCGCTGGCGCGACGCGCACGGCGCGTTCCGCAACCGCAAACAGCTGCTGGATGTGAACGGTTTGGGGCCCAAAACCTTTGAGCAATCCGCCGGCTTTTTGCGCATTCCCGGCGGCGAGAACCCGCTCGATAACTCGGGCGTCCACCCCGAAACCTACCCGCTGGTTGAGAAGATGCTCACCCAAGCGGGCAAGCCTTTGCCCGAGTTGCTGGGCCGCAGCGAGGTGCTCAAAACCTTGCGCCCTGAGATGTTTGTCGATGAACGTTTTGGGGCGATCACCGTCAAAGACGTCTTGGCCGAGCTCGAAAAGCCGGGCCGCGATCCGCGTCCTGATTTCAAGGTCGCACGCTTGGCCGAAGGTGTGCAAGACCTGAAGGATTTGAGCGTCGGCATGGTGCTGGAAGGTACCGTGAGCAATGTGGCGCAGTTCGGCGCTTTTATCGACTTAGGTGTTCACCAAGACGGCTTGGTGCATGTCAGTCAGTTGTCGAACAAGTTCGTCAACGATGCCCGTGAAGTGGTCAAGACCGGCGACATCGTCAAAGTCAAGGTGATGGAAGTCGATCTGGCGCGCAAACGCATCTCGCTCACCATGAAGCTCGACACGGCGGCACCGCGCGGTGCTGCACAGGCCGTTCATGATCGGCCTGCGCCATCACGATCAGCATCACCCAGCGCAAAAAGAAGCGCTCCGCAGGCGGCGAACCCGGGGAGCGCGATGGCCGCCGCCTTTGCCAAGTTGCAAGGACGGCGCTGAGCAGCGCGGGGAGGGCGTCACCATGCCAACGCACCGCCTTACCCCTCGCATGCGCACGCTGCTAACCAGCATGGCGCGCCGCAAGCAGCCGCCGATCCATAGGCTCACGCCCGTGCAGGCGCGCACCCTTTATGGTGCGATGGCGGAGGTGTTGGACCTGCCTCGCGCACCGCTGGCGCGGGTTGAGGCAGTCGAAGTGCCCATTGATCACACGCATGGCTGTGCGGCGCGGCTTTATGCCCACCTTGCTGAAGTCGGCAACCCTTTGCCGGTGCTGCTCTATCTGCACGGTGGCGGTTTTGTGCTGGGTGGGCTGGAAACCCATGACAGCTTGTGTCGCCAAATCGCTTTGCGCAGTGGGGTCGCGGTGCTGGCTTTGGATTACCGCCTCGCCCCCGAGCATCGTTTTCCTGCTGCGGTGGAAGACGCTTGGGGCGCACTGCACTGGCTGGTGCATGGCGGGGCGGCTTCTTTGGGGCTGGATGCTTGCCGCATCGCCATCGGTGGTGACAGCGCCGGGGCGACGTTGGCGGCGGTTGCTGCCTTGATGGCGCGCGATGCCGGCCTAAAGATCGCCTTGCAGCTGCTCATCACCCCGGGCACAGCAGCGGATCTGGACAGCGCTTCGCATCGCCAGTTTGGCCAAGGTTTCCTGATCGACCGGGCCTTGCTGGACTGGTTCTTTGCCCATTACATCGACCCCGAGCAGCGCCGTGACTGGCGCTACGCCCCGCTGCACGCCGACGATCTGGACGGTGTGGCCCCAGCGTGCTTGGTGCTGGCCGAGTGTGATCCGCTGGTTGATGAAGGCCTGGCCTACGCCGACCGGCTGCGCATGGCCGGTGTCCCGGTCGAGCTGGATCTGGTCAAGGGCGTGACGCACGACTTCATCAAGATGGGGCGGGTGATTGAACAAGCAGGGCAGGCGCTCGACGCCTTGGCCGGCGTGCTCGCCCGGGCGCTCAGCCCATGTCCAGCCAACCCGCGCTGAAACGCTCGGTGACCCTCGGCCCCAGCCGCTGTGTCGGCAGGTTGGCTGTGGCCATATGGATCTGCTCAATCTGCGGTTCGCTCAAACCTTGAGGGTGCGAGAAGACTTCCATCCACGTGGTTTTTGCCGAGTTAGCGTTTTCGCAGCGTTGCAGCAGACGGCTCTGCAAGCCGGGAATCAGCTGGCCCAACCGGGTGTGGGCGGCGGTCACTTCCTGATGCACGGCGGCTTGGCTGTCGTTGGGGGTGTGGTGGGTGTGGTAATAGCTGTACAACTCGGTCGTGTGGTGTGGCGTGTTTTGCGGCATGTTTTGCTCAGGTGTGAAAAGCATCACGAACAGGTGTAAAGGGGGCTTGCCATGAGGCTGCGAGTGAAGTGCGACTTCTTGCCGACTTTGGAAATCGGGGCAACGATCTCGTTACGTCTAGCGGATTCCTGCACAGTTTTTACCTCTTGTGGGCTCGCGCTTTGGGTCGGGGATGTCTACAGTGAGCCCATCGGATCACGTGATCCAGCCCCATTCAAAGCCATTTAGTCAAGGAGCATCACCATGGAAGTCCAAGCCATCAACCCGTTTGCGATGATGATCGACCCGCAAGCGGTGCTGCAAGCGGTTGAGCGCTCAGAACGGCTGCAACGGCTGCAACGCCGGGTTTGCCGGCCGCTGGATGAACGTTTGGACTACATGGATGGGCTCGACATGAAAGAATTTGATTGCTTGGTGCATGCCAAGTCGGTTTTGTCCGGTCTGATGCCGCTGGGTGGCATTCATATCGACTGAAAGAACTCCTCTCCGGGTGACTTGGTTTTGCGTGGCAGTGCGCAAAACAGCGAGTCTCCGGTTCCAACGGCTGACCATGGCAACATCGTCAGCCGTTTTTTTATGTTTCGAGGAGAGTTGTTGTCATGGCCATCCGACCGATCTTGAAAATGGGCGATCCACGCTTACTGCGTATCGCCCAAGATGTCACCGTCTTTGACACCGCAGAGCTGCACGCGCTGCTCCAAGACATGGAAGACACCATGCACGCGGCCGGTGGCATCGGCTTGGCAGCGCCCCAAATCGGGGTGGATTTGGCGGTGGTGATTTTCGGCTTCGAGCACAGCGAGCGCTATCCCGAGGCCCCCGCCGTACCACGCACCCTCTTGATCAATCCCGTTATCACGCCCTTGACCGAAGACGGGCAGGTGCTGGGCTGGGAAGGGTGCCTGTCGGTGCCGGGTCTGCGCGGCGAGGTGCCGCGCTGGAGCCACATCCGCTACAGCGGCTTTGACCTGCAAGGCCAGCCGCTGGAGCGTGAGGTGAGCGGTTTCCACGCCCGGGTGGTGCAACACGAATGTGATCACCTCATCGGTCAGCTGTATCCGATGCGCATGATCGACTTGAGTCGCCTGGGTTTTACGGAGCAGAACCCGGCTTCATAAGGCGCGGGCTCAAGGGGCGATCAAGGCATTGATCTGATTCAAGTCAGCGGGGGTCAGCGTCCCAGCCACTTGGCGCAGCTTGAGGCTGGCCACCAACACATCGTTGCGCGCTTTGCTCAAGTCACGCTGAGTGCTGTAGAGCTGAGTCTGGGCATTGAGCACATCCAAATTGACGCGCACCCCTACTTTGTAACCGAGCTGGGTCGCTTCCAAAGCCAGTTTGCTGGAGGATTCAGCCGCCTCCAAAGCCTTGACTTGGGCTAAACCCGACTGCACCCCAAAGTAGGCTTGGCGGACCCCTTGGGTCACGGCACGACGCGCAGTTTCCAGATCGTTGCGCGATTTTTCTTCAAGGCCCACGGCTTCGCGGGCTTGATTGGTGATGGCGTTGCCCGCGTAGAGCGGCACATTCAAGGTCAAGCCGATCTTGGCGCTGGTGCTGGTGCCATCACCGCCAGAGAACAGCGAGCCGCCGTTGCTGCTGGTGTTGTGCGCGGAGGAGGCCGAAGCGTCCAGACTCAAGGTGGGCAAATGGCCCGATTCGGTGCGGCGGGTTTCGAACTGCGCCACTTCATAGCCCGCCCGGGCCTTGCGGACCATGGCGGATTCTTCGACGTGCGCTGTCCACGGGTCCACGTCATTGCCGACCAAGGCCGGCAAGACGACGGGCTGAGCCAGCGGCTTGGGTTGGATGTTGGTCTTGCCGACCAGCTGATCCAAAGCCAAGCGCTTGGTGCGCAGATCGTTGTCTGCGGCCAAGACTTGGGCGGTGGCCAAATCGAAGCGCGCCTGAGCTTCACGGGTGTCGGTGATGGTGGCGCTACCGACTTCAAAGTTGCGCTTGGCCGAAGCCAGTTGCTCAGAGATGCCCTTTTGACTGGCTTGAGCGGTGTTGAGCACCTCTTGAGCGGTCAAAACATCAAAATAGGCTTGCGACAGACGCACGATCAGGTCTTGCTCGGCGCTATCCAGATCGGCCTTGGCCACATCCAGCAACTTGTAAGCTTTGTCCGAAGTCAGCGAATTGCCTCGGTTGAACAGTGGCTGCGAAGCACTGATGCCCACCGATTGGGTATTCAGACTGGTGGCACCCCGAGCAGGCGTGTCGCTTTGAGTGCGTGAGACCCCAGCGTTCAAACCCACCGTGGGCCGAAACAGCGCATCGCTTTGCGCCACCTTGTGGGTGACTGAATCCGTTTGGGCCTGAGCACCCAGATAACCCGCGTCGTAGCTGCGGGCGATCTCATAGAGCTCTTTGAGACTTTGCGCGCTGGCTTGGGCTGAAAACGCCAAGACAAGGCTGGCGGCCAAAAGATGCAAGGGCCTTGGGCCGGCCTTGGCGACGTGACTGACGACATGCATGGGAACTTCCTTTTTGCTCATCTGATACCTACTAGGGTATTTTTACACAACCCATCAAACCCATCATCCGTACACATCGGCCCAAGGGTTTGGGGCTCAGAACTTGAAAGTGGATAGGGGGGTAGCGCCATCCAGCGGTGCAATCAGCGCGTCGAACAAGGCTTCGGTGCGCCACTCGGTTTGATGGATGCGGGTGATGCGTACCGCTTGCATGACCGGATCGGTGCCCACGATGGCCACCAGACGGCCGCCGACTTTGAGTTGATTCAAAAGGGTCTCGGGGACTTCATGGACCGAGCCAGACAGCAAGATAGCGTCCCACGGTGCTTCAGCCGCCGCTTTATCGTTCAAACCATCGCCGGTGCGGATCTCGACATTCGAGAGGCCTGCGCGGTACAGGTTGTCGCGTGCGATAGAGGCCAGCTCAGGGCGGATCTCAACACTGACCACTTTTTGGGCGCGATGACCCAGCAAGGCCGCCATGAAGCCCGAGCCTGCGCCGATCTCCAACACCTGCTCGTGCCGTTTGGGGGCCAGTTCTTGCAGCAAACGGGCCTCAACACGTGGGGCCAGCATGCTGCTCGCCCCCGGCAGCGGGATCTCGACATCCATGAAGGCCAGCTCTTTGCAAGCGCTGGGCACAAAATCCTCGCGCTTGATGACCGACAGCAAGGACAGCACCGAGGGCTCCAGCACATTCCAGGGGCGGATTTGCTGTTCGATCATGTTGAAGCGGGCTTGTTCGACATTCATGGCGGATTCGAGTCAGTTGGGTGGAAGGGAAGCGCCATTTTAGTGACGGCTCTGACGCCGACGACGCACCCACATGACCAGATCGTCGAGGTAGCAATAGATCACCGGCACCACCACCAGGGTAAGTACTGAGGAAGTGATGACCCCACCGATCACCGCTTGGCCCATGGGCGCACGCTGCTCAGACCCTTCGGTGAGCGCAAACGCCAGCGGCACCATGCCGAACACCATCGCCAGCGTGGTCATCAAGATCGGACGCAAGCGCACCTTGGCGGCCAGAAGCAGAGCCGCATCACGCTCCATGGGTTTGCCGGACAAGTTGTTGTGGTCGTCTTCCAGATGCACATCGCCCTTGCGTGCCCGAATCGCAAAGTCGAGCAGCAAGATGGCGTTTTTGGTGACCAACCCCATCAGCATGACGATACCGATGATCGAAAACATGTTGAGCGTCGAGCGGAACATCAGCAGTGCCAGCACCACGCCGATCAAGGTTAGGGGCAGGGCGCTCATCAGCGCGATGGGTTGCAAGAAGCTGCGGAATTGCGAGGCCAGAATCATGTAGATAAAGATCACGGCCATGGCGAGCGCTGAGACGGCGTAGCCAAAGCTCTCGGCCATGTCCTTGGTGGAGCCACCAAAGCGCCAGCGCGTGCCGGGTGGGAAGCTGTGTTGCTCCAGCACCTTGCGGATATCGGCCGAGACTTCGCCCATCGAGCGGCCATAGACGTTGGCGTTGATTTCCACTTCGCGCGTCATGTCGCGCCGGTTGATCTGCGGTGGGGTGCCGTCTTCACGCAACTCGGCCACTTGGTCGAGCCGGATGATGCGGGCACTGCCATCAGCGTTTTGCCCGGCCACCAAACCCATGCGGCGCAAATCAGCCGCGTCATCGCGCGATTCAGGGGCCAGCAGCACCTTGACATCCAAGTTCAGATCGTCACTGGCGCGCCAGTTGCCAATCGTTTGCCCGGCCACCAACGCACGCAGGCTGTTGGTGATGCTGCCCACCGACAAACCCAGATCGGCGGCCGCATCCCGCTTGACGTCGATGGCGATGGTGGGCTGATTCGGTTTGGCGCTGGTGTCCAGATCGACCAAACCGGGGATGAGGCGCAACTTGGTGCTCAAGGCTTCGGACTGGCGCTTCAAATCGGCCAAGTCACTGCCTTGAATGGACAAAATGATCGGCTTTTGCCCGCCCATCGAGTCCATCGCCCCGACGTGCGTCACGGTGATGCCGGGAACATGCGACAGCCGCTCACGCAAAGGGCCGGTGAGTTGATCTTGGTTGAGCTTGCGGTCCTTGCGATCCACCAAACGGATGTAGATCTGGGCGTAGATCTTGCCCTGTGCTTGGCCGGTGTTGATGGTGCTGAGGGTGTAACGCACCTCGGGCATCTCACGGATGATGGCTTCGACTTGCTTGGCGCGGGCTTCGGTCACTTCAATGGAAGAACCCACTGGGGTGTTGAAGCTGACGTAGGTTTCCGAAAAGTCAGCCTTGGGGACGAACTCGCTGCCCAGCACTGGGATCAAGACAAAACTGCCAATCAACGTGGACCCGGCGATGCCGAGCGTGGCCAATTTGTGCTTCAGTGACCAACCCAGGGCGCGTTGATAAACCCGGCCGATGGCGTGCGAGAACTGATCGACCGCATGCGTCACGCGGCCGATGGTGCGGTCATAGAGGGTGTTGGGCTTGAACGCCGCACCGTCGGCGTGGATGCTCGGGTCGTGCCAGATGGAGCTGAGCATCGGGTCGAGCGTGAAGCTGACGAACATCGAGATCGACACCGCTGCCACGATGGTCACGCCAAATTCGTGGAAGAACTTGCCGATGATGCCGCCCATGAAACCGATCGGCAGGAACACCGCCACGATGGAGAGGGTGGTAGCCAACACCGCCAAACCGATTTCTGCGGTGCCGTCGAGCGCAGCGCGATGCGCATCCTTGCCCATCTGCACATGGCGCACGATGTTTTCACGCACCACGATGGCGTCGTCGATCAAGAGGCCCACACACAAGCTCAAAGCCATGAGCGTGATCATGTTGATCGAGAAGCCGAACCAGTACATGAACAAGAAGGTGCCGATCAAGGCAATCGGCAAGGTCAGGCCCGTGATGACGGTCGAGCGCCACGAGTTGAGGAACAAGAAGACGATACCGATGGTCAGCAACGCGCCTTCGATCAAGGTGCGGCGCACGTTGTTGACCGAGACACGGATCGGGCGCGAGTTGTCACGCACCACATCGACACTGATACCGGCCGGAATTTCTCCGGTCTTTTTGAGCTCCACCACCGCGTTGTTCAGGCCATCCACCACCTCGATGGTGTTTTCGCCCTGGGACTTGAGCGCGTCCATCACCAGCGAACGCTGACCGTTGTAGAGCGCGAGCGACTCCACTTCGGCCGGGCCATCGACGATGCGGGCCACATCGCCCAGCCGCACCAAGGTCTGACCCTTGCGCGCCACGACGATTTTGGCGAAATCTTCGGGGCGCTCAATCCGCCCCTTGATCTGCACCACGCGTTCGCGTTCTTTGGCGCGCAAGGAGCCAGCGGGCAGATCTTGGTTTTCGCTGCGCACGGCGGCCGTGATTTGCTCGACGCTCACGCCGGCGGCTTCCATGGCATCCGGGCGCAGATACAAATTGATCTCGCGCTTGATGGCCCCCACCAAGGCCACCGAGCCCACGCCGCGCACGTTTTCTAGGCGCTGACGCAAGGTCTGGTCAGCCCAAGTCGAAAGCTGCATGGTGTTGTAGCTTTGGTCGGGCGAGCTGATGGCCAGGGTCCAGATCGGCCGACTGGCCGGATCAAAGCGCATGACCTTGGGCTCTTTGACCTCTTCACGCAAGATGGGCTTGAGGATGGCGAGTTTTTCGCGCACATCGTCGGCCGCCTTGCGGCTTTCCATCGACAGGTTGAACTGGATGATCACCACCGACGTGCCGGCGTAGCTGCGCGAGTTGAGCTGGCTGATGCCGGCAATCGAGTTGACCGCTTCCTCGACCTTGCGGGTCACTTCGGTTTCAACCACCTCGGCGGATGCGCCGGGGTAATCGACCGCCACCACCACCGTGGGGAAGTCCACGTCCGGGAACTGATCAACCTTGAGCCGCTGGAATGAAAACAAACCCAGCACCACCAAGGCCAGCATGACCATGGTGGCCATCACCGGATTACCGATGGAAATACGTGTAAACCACATCGAAGTGCCCCTGAAAACTTGGTGTTGTATGGATCAGTTCGATGCAGCCGATGCAGCCGATGCAGCCGATGCAGCGGGCAGGGCGGTTGGCGGCAGCTTGGCTGGCGTGCCATCGCGCACCGTGCCCAGCGTGCCTTTGAGCACCGCTTCACCCGCCTTCAAGCCGCTCAGGATTTCAACGGCTTCTTCGCTACCCACCAGCCCGCGTACACCGACGCTCACCTCGCGGTGCATCAGCCGCGTACGGCCAGCGGCGCTGGTCTCCAGCACGATCACATAGGGCTTGGGGTCATCGAGGCGCAGCGCCGAACGCGCCACGGTCAAGGCTTGAGACCGCGAGAGCTCGACGGTGCCCTTGGCAAAAAGTCCGGCGCGTAAACCGCTGGTATTTGGCAGGGACAAATACACCAGCACTGAACGCGTCCCGGCCTGAGTGGCTGGGTTGATACGCACCACCCGCGCCTCGACTGGCGTGCTCAGGCCTTCCACCTGCAACTGCGCCGTGGTGTTGAGCTTGACGGAGCCAGCGTCTTCCGGGCTCAGGGCCGCTTCGAGTTCGAGACTGGATAAGTCCACGATTTCTAGCAACTTGGCATCCATCGCCACCCGTTCACCGGGCTGCGCTAGGCGCTGAGAGACTTGACCGCTGATGGGCGCACGCAAAACCGCATCGCTTTGCGCCTTGCGGGCCAGATCAACATTGGCCTGGGCGGCTTGCAAATTGGCTTGAGCGGCTTGATCGTTGGCCAAGGAAGCTTCAAGCGCGGTCGAGGAGATGAACCCTTGCGCCACCATGGCCCGGTTGTTGTCCAGCTGTCGGCGGGCAATGTCGGCTTGAGCGCGTGCGGCCAAGGCGGTCTGTTCGGTTTGACGCAAACGCAAATCCAGCTCGGCGGCGTCGAGGCGGCCCACGATCTGCCCGGCATGGACGCTGTCCCCCTCACGCGGCCCCAAGGAAAGTAATTCGCCCCCTGAGCGCGCTTTGACCAAGGCTGAGCGCACCGCACGCAGGCTGCCCGAAACCGCCACAGTGCGAACCAATTCGTGCTCATCGGCTTGAATCATGTCTGAGGCCACCAGATCAAGCGCCACCGGAGCCGCACTGGCTGCTGCGAGTACCGCCGCCGCCGCAGTGCCTGTGGCAGCGGGGCTTGATGAAGCCCCCTTCGTCATCATGAGACGACCCAAACCGGCCACCACCACCACGGCAGCGACGATCAAACTGAGACGCAAGGTGCGATTCATCAGAGGTATTCCAAAAAATTAGAAGGGGGGTAGGGCCGTGGCTGTGCGGCCTACAGGGGTGTGGGAAGAACAAAGACCGGCGAGCACCAAGTCGAGGTGCGCTTTGACGAACCGATCTGGATCAAAAGGCAGGCGATGCTGGAGATCAAAGCAGCCCAGCGAGTGTTTGTGGATGCAAAGCATCACCAGCGGCAGCGTGATGGAGCGTACCGCCATGCCGACATCCACGGGCCTGAATTCACCCTGATCGATGCCGCGCTGCAACAAGTCGGCGACGATTTTTTCACCGGGTCCGACGATCTCTTGTTGATAGAAATCGGCCAACTCCGGCACGTGATGCACCTCGGTCATGATCAGCTTAAAAACGCCCGAAGCGGCGCTGTTAAGCAGCCTCAACCAGCTTGGCGGCAAAAGGGTGCGTAAAGCTTCAGCACAAGAACCGTGGAACTGTTCGACTTCCAAAATGCCGGCGGTGATTTCGGTGCCGATGAATTGCCGGATCACTGCCTTGAGCAACTCGTCCTTGCTGGGGTAGTACAGGTACAAGGTGCCCTTGGAGACGCCCGCCCGATGGGCGACTTCCTCGGCTCGGGTGGCGGCATAGCCTTTTTCGACGAACAGGGACAGGGCCGCTTCCAGAAGCTCTTGAGGGCGTTCCACCTTACGACGTTGGTGCGTCGTCGCGGGGCTTGGGCAGGGGGGGATGTTCACAGCTTGATTCTAAGTGACTACACAGTCAGTAATATTTCCAAGATGTTGCGGCATGATGCAAATTTCTCAGGTCTTATTCCCATCATGAGCATCTCAAAATCTTCCTACGCACCCACTCGTCGTGATGTTTTGCATCTCCTTGGTCTTGGTGGTCTGGGTGGCACCTTTATCTTTAGCGCGGCCAGCTTGAGCGGTTGCGCTGGCGGACTAGATCACCTCAAAGGCTATGAAATGAGCTTGGAGAGCCTGCGCGAATCGATGGCGGGCTTCTTTCCGCTCAGCCGGCGCATGCTCGAAATCTTTGATGTGGGCTTGGGTGTTCCCAAACTGGCGTTGCAACCCGCCAACAATCGGATTGGCACTGAACTGGATATGTCGGTGGGGACCGAATCCATGTTCTTGCGCAAAAGTTTCACGGGCAACTTTGGCATCAGCAGCGGCCTGCGCTACGAGCCGACGGATCGCAGCCTGCGGCTGGCCTCGGTGCGTTCAGACAAACTCAGTTTGAGCGCTGTGCCTTCGGCGCTGGCACCGCAAGTGCAGCGCATCGGGGGGTTGCTTGTTGAGCAGGTGCTGGAGGGTTACACCGTCCACAAGCTGCCCGACAAGCTGGTCCAAGGGCTCGATACCTTGGGCGTTCAGCTCGGGGCCATGAAGGTCTCCAACACTGGCGTGGGTTTCAACTTCGTACCGAAGGCCTGAAACAACGTTAAGACGCCCGGCCGAGCACTTCTGGATTCAGGATGTGCGTCGGCGTGCCGTGGATGAAATTGAGCACGTTGTCGAAGGCTGAGTCGAAGTAATTCTCGAAGTTGTCGAGCTCGACGTAGCCAATGTGGGGTGTACAAACCGCGTTTTCGAGCCGCAGCAAGGGGTGGCCTTGCAAAATGGGTTCGCTTTCAAACACATCCACAGCCGCCATGCCGGGGTGGCCGCGATTGAGGCCGGCCACCAAGGCGCTGTCTTGAATCAACTCGGCGTGCGAGGTGTTCACAAACAGGGCTGTCGGTTTCATCCGGGCGAAGTCTTCCAAGGTGATCAAACCGTGCGTGTTGGGCGTCAAGCGCAAATGCACACTCAAGACATCGCTGGTTTCGAACAAGGCCTCGCGGCTATCCGCCACTGAAAACCCATCATCGACGGCTTCTTGGCGCGAGGCGTCGCTGCCCCAAATCTGCACATCCATACCGAAGGCGCGACCATAACCCGCCACCAAGCGACCAATGCGCCCGTAGCCCCAAATCCCAAGTGTTTTGCCTTGGAGCGTGCTGCCGAGGCAAAAATTGGGTGGCATAGAACCGGCTTTAAGGCCCGATTGCTGCCACGCCCCGTGCTTCAAGTTACCGATGTACTGCGGCAAGCGGCGCATAGCCGCCATGATCAGTGACCACGTCAACTCAGCCGGTGCGACGGGGCCACCAAGGCTCTCGGCCACGGCAATCCCTAAGCGCGTGCAGGCTTCGACGTCAATGTGATCACCGACGCGGCCTGTCTGGGCGATGAGGCGTAATTTGGGCAGCTTTTCAAGCAAAAGACGCGGGAAGTGCGTGCGATCACGGATGGCCACGATCACTTCGGCTTCTTTGAGGCGCACGGACAACTGACCAATGCCTTTGACGGTATTGGTATAGACCTTCGGGTTGTAGGCTTCCAGACGCTTGGCACAGCGTAATTTGCGTACCGCGTCTTGGTAATCGTCCAAGATGATGATGTTCATGGGCTCTTACGTGTAAGCCCCCGATTGTGCCTGTGATTTCTTCTTGCTTAAGCCCAGCTAGAGCCTCCATCTGAGTGTATGCAGCATTGTCAATGCATGACGATGTATATTATGTCAAATTTATACTGGATTTCGGCGCATTTTGCGCACCTTGAACCGCGCCGAGCTGGCCCCTTCAGCATTCGATGAGCCCAGTGCCCGCTTGCTGGCTTGCGCCTCGTGCAGCTGGTTCATGACTTGATGCAGTTGGGCTTGCGCTACTTGCTCGCGATCCTCAAAACGCTGCTGCATCGCGACGGCGTCTTTTTGTTGGGCGATGCGTTCTTGGGTCAGCCGCTCCACCTGTTGTTGCGATTGCAAGGCCTGTTGTTTATGGGCCTCACGGGTGCGCTCCAACTCAAGCTGCCAGTGGCGTTCTTGCTCCAAGCTGCGCTGCGCCAGTTGTTGACGTTCTTCGATCAAGGCGGTGCGCTCTTTCTCGCGCTGTTGCTGCAACACATTCAGTTGCGCATCCAGAGAAGCCGCACGCTGGGCCGCTTCAGCCCTTTGTTGCTCAGCACCATGCAGCGCGCGCTCCAACCCTTCTTGGCGAGCCGCCATGTGCTGCGCCTTCAGCTCTAACTTGTCTTGCGCTTGCTTTAAATCCTCAGCTTGTTGAGCCAAAGCCGCGCGGACCTCGCTCAGGCTGGCTTCCACTGCGCTGCGCGCCGACGTCAACGCCAGCTGCCAAAACGTCGATGCCGCCAGCGTAAAGGCCTCATCCGGGTTGGTGGTCGTGCCTACCTCATCAAAACTTCCAGCCAAGCGCCCTGCCCCTGATTTGTTCTGCCCGGTGCTGCCCGCTGGTTCGAGTCGCGCGCCCAAGCTGGCAAACCAGCCGTCCAGATGTGGGCTCACGGTGTTGGGCGATCCCCGGCCGATTTTGAGGCGCACCCGCTCGATGGTCGGCCGTTCGCCGGCCTGAAGCAGTTCGTCGGCAGCCTGCCAGACATCGTTGGCGGTGATTCCTCGGCTCATGGCGATTCCTTGTTGTGCAAAACTAACTTTACTCACGATAATGAATGCTTATCGCGACTTAAATTCCATCATGTAATTGTACACATAACAAATAATACGTACTACATATGAAATCAAACAAAACATCGGTGTTGATCCCTTTGCCCACCCTGGCCACCTTGGATCTCAGCTTGTTGATAACGGGTTCTGAGCAGGCTTTGCGCGCCTTGATGCGTGAAGGTGAATCACCGCACACACGGCGCAGCTACCAATCGGCCTTGCGCTACTGGATGGCATGGCATGCGCTGCGTTACGGCCAGCCCATGGCGGTGCCCGTCGAGGCGGCGGTGGTGGTGCAGTTCGTGCTCGATCACGCCGGACACCGCAGCAGCGATGGCAGCGTGCGGCGGGAGTTGCCGCCCGAACTGGGTGAAACGCTCAAAAGCCAAGGCTTTGTCGGGGCGACAGCCATGCCCACGCTCAACACGGTCATGCACCGCGTGCGGGTGTTGTCGGCCCTGCACCGCGTGCAGGCCCTGCCCAACCCATGCGCCCATGAAAGCGTCAAAGCGCTGTTGCTGCGCACGCGTCGTGCTTTTGCCCGGCGCGGGGACACGGCCGAGCGCAAGCCGGCGCTCACGCGCGAGCCGCTCGAAGCGCTGCTGGCCACCTGTGATGACTCACTGCGTGGCTTGCGTGATCGCGCCCTATTGCTGTTTGCTTGGTCGAGCGGTGGCCGACGGCGCTCAGAAGTTTGCTCAGCCTGCGTCGAAGATCTGCAATGGCTCAGCCCGGAGGAATGCCTCTACGTGCTGCGCCACTCCAAAACCAATCCCGACGGCGCGCAGCGGCCAGAAAATCTCAAACCCATTGCTGGCCGCGCTGCACAAGCGCTGAGCGCCTGGCTAGCAGCCAGCGGTATCCAACAAGGTGCCCTCTTCCGGCGCATTCGAAGGGGTGATGTGATTGCGGAGCCTTTGGCCGACGCCGCTGTACGCGACATCGTCAAGGCACGCAGCCTGCAAGCCGGTTTGAGCGACGAAGGCTATTCAGCGCACTCGCTGCGTAGCGGCTTCGTCACCGAGGCGGCTCGTCAGCAGATTCCCTTGGCCGAAACCATGGCCCTCACCGGCCACCGTTCGGTGGCTTCGGTGGTGGGTTACTTCCGGGCTGGCGAAGCGTTTAGCCGCGCCAGCCGGTTGTTGGATGCCTCAGCCCGCGCGCCGCAGACGGATGTGCGCCACAAAACCGCTGTCAGCGGCATTGGAGATATCGAACTGCCCGCCCATGCGGGTCATGGTCTTGTCCACGATGGCCAAACCCAAGCCCGCACCGCCAGCGTGGGTGCGCGCGGCATCGCCTCGGAAGAAAGGCGTGGTGAGGCGGGACAACATGGCATGGGGCACGCCGGGCCCGTGATCACGCACGCTGACGATGATCCAGTGGCCTGAGCGGGCGTAGGTCACCGAGACATGGGCCACACCGTCGCTGGAGCGGCCATAGCGGCGGGCGTTTTCAAATAGATTGGCAAAAACCCGGGCCAGTTCGGTTTCATCAGCGATCACCCGCGCATCAATCGCCACCCGTGAGGTGATGCGGATGTGCTCGGTGTTGCGCACCGACGCGATCACACGGTCCACCAGCGGCGAGAGCATCACGGGGGCCAGCTTGACCTGGGTGGGTCGAGCGTAGTCCATGAACTTGTCGATAATGGCGTCGAGCTGATCGATGTCCAAGGCCATGTTGCGCCGGGCTTCCTCGTCAGCGACGCTGATTTCGGTTTCAAGGCGCATGCGTGCTAAGGGGGTGCGCAGATCGTGCGAGATACCCGCCAGCATCACGGCTCGGTCTTCCTCGATCTTGGCCAGCTCACGCGCCATGCGGTTGAAGCCCCGGTTGAGTTCGCGAATTTCGCGGGTCGGGGTTTCTTCATCAAGACGCGAACCGAACTCACCCTCGCGGATGCGACTGGTGGCGATGGAGAGTTGGCGCAGCGGCTGGTTGATGATGCCGGCGATCAAGGCGGAGCCGCCCAGGGTCAGCAACAAGGTCAGCCCAATCACCGCCATGGTGGTGCGACCCGTCATGGCGGACTGCACCCGGTTCTGATCGGCCTGCAACCAGTAGTTGTCGGACTCGATCAAGAAGCCGACCCATAACCCTGTGGTGCCATTGACGCTGGAGGCCACGATCGTTTGCGGCCCCAGCCTTGAGCGCAGCTCGGCACCGATGGTGCGCGTGAAGCGATCAATCTCGAAGGCTTCCCACTTGTCCTCGGGCTCACGCGGTTGCAAGCGCACTGCTTCTTGCTCGGCGATGTTTTTGACCAATGACAAGCGGTTGAGCTGATCGGTGTAGCGCAGCGCAGCTCTTGAGAGGTTCACCAAGCTGGCGATTTGCTGAGCGGCTTGTACGCCACGCGGCTCCAGTTCGAGATAGCGCAGGGTGTAGACCCAGCCCAGAATGCCCGAGCCCAACATCACTGACAGCAGCAAGAAGGTGCGCCAGAACAAGCTCATCGGGAAACGTCGCAACACAAAGCGCAGCAGCGACGCAGGCAAGCTCAAGACAGCAGCGGGCTCATTTTTCACGGCAGAAGGGCTGGACATCCGCACCTCAGGCTGTGCCGTCCGGCACGAAGACGTAGCCCACGCCCCAGACCGTCTGGATATAGCGCGGCTGGGTCGGATCAGGCTCAATCATCTTGCGCAGACGGGAAACCTGCACATCCAAGCTGCGGTCAAAGGGCTCGAATTCACGCCCACGGGCCAGCTGGGCCAGCTTGTCGCGGCTGAGCGGCTGCCGAGGATGGCGTACCAGCGCCTTGAGCATCGAGAATTCACCCGTGGTGAGCGAAATCACTTCACCGTTCTTGGTCAAGCGACGCAAGGCCAAATCAAACTCAAACGGACCGAAGGTGACGCTTTGGGCTTCACGCGACGGGGCACCGGGTGCTTCTTGGGCGGGCCGGCGACGCAGCACTGCGTGGATGCGGGCCAGCAGTTCGCGCGGGTTGAAAGGCTTGGGCAGGTAGTCGTCAGCGCCGACTTCGAGGCCCACGATGCGGTCCACATCTTCGACCTTGGCCGTCAGCATGATGATCGGCGTCGAATCGTTGGCCGCACGCAGACGCCGGCAGATCGACAGGCCATCCTCACCCGGCAGCATCAGATCAAGCACGATCAGGTCGATCGTTTCACGCGTGATGATGCGATTGAGCGCTTTCGAATCTTCAGCCAGAAGGACTTCAAAGCCTTCTTGCGTCAGGTAGCGCCGCAGCAAATCGCGGATACGCGCGTCATCATCGACCACAACAATGCGGTCAGTACGCTGGGGATTGGTGTTTGACATAGCTGCCTCCAAATATGTAACGGGCGCATTGTGCGCAGAGCCTGCCGATTATTTAGGCATCCTGACCGCCTGTTACATATCTTGCGAGCCCTTGGTGGGTGCCATCCACATTTGTAACAGCACCCACCGAGAGGGTCATCGCCCAAAGGTCATTGCGCGGTCCAGCCGCCGTCCATGTTCCAAGCCACGCCGCGCACGTTGTCGGCGGCCGCAGAACAGAGGAAAACGGCCAAGTCACCCAACTGTTCCGGGGTGGTGAATTGCAGCGAGGGCTGCTTCTCCCCCAGCAAGCGGCGGGTGGCTTCTTGGATATCGACGCCTTCCTTGGCAGCGCGCATCTCGACTTGCTTTTGCACCAGCGGTGTCAGCACCCAGCCTGGGCAGATGGCGTTGCAGGTCACGCCGGTGGTGGCGTTTTCGAGGGCAACAACTTTGGTCAGGCCAATCACACCGTGTTTGGCGGCCACATAAGCGGCCTTTTGGGTCGAAGCCACCAAGCCGTGGACCGAGGCTACATTGAGCACGCGGCCCCAGTTTTTGGCTTTCATGCCGGGCAAGGCCAAGCGGGTGGTATGAAAAGCCGAGCTGAGGTTGATCGCAATGATGGCGTCCCAGCGATCGACCGGGAAATCTTCGACTGCGGCCACATGCTGGATGCCCGCGTTGTTGACCAAGATGTCTACGCCGCCGAACTCAGCTTGCGCGTAAGTCATCATGGCTTCGATCTCGGCGGACCGGCTCATATCGGCACCGTGATAGCCCACACGCCCGCCCAAGGCGGCCACTTCAGCTTTTGGGCCTTCGGCATCGCCAAAGCCGTTCAGAATCACGTCCGCGCCTTGACGGGCCAAGGCCAAGGCGATCCCTAGGCCGATGCCGCTGGTTGATCCGGTGACGAGTGCAGTTTTGCCTTTGAGCATGGTGAATCCTCTTATCTAATCAGAACTAATCGGAAGCTACAGAAGCTGGAACCCTTCATTATCGACACCGGCCTTTCAGCCACCTTCCGGCCAACTTTCTCCATCCAACTTTCTTGTACGGGTACCCATGACTCACCTACAGCCGAGCTTGCGCCATGTTTCATGTCTCGATCCCAAAGGCCTGCACCGCATGGCGTACTGGGAATGGGGTGACCCGGAAAGCCCCCGGGTGGTGATGTGTGTGCATGGCTTGTCCCGTCAGGGGCGCGATTTCGACGTGCTGGCCCGCGCCTTGGTGGCCGAAGGCTTTCGGGTGATTTGTCCCGACGTGGTGGGACGTGGTCACTCTGACGGGTTGCGTGATCCGGCCGGCTACGTGGTCCCGACCTATGTGGCCGATATGGTGACCTTGATCGCCCGGCTCGACGTGCAGGAGCTGGCTTGGGTCGGCACTTCGATGGGCGGGCTGATCGGTATGGCCTTGGCCTCGCTACCGGGCTCACCCATCAACAAGTTGGTGCTCAACGACATCGGTCCAGTGATTGAAGCGGTGGCTTTGCAGCGCATCTCGGCCTACCTTGGCGACCCAACGCATTGGCCGAGCATCGAGGCTGCGGCCGAGGCCTTGTGGGAGGTTTCCAAGACCTTTGGTCCACATACCGCTGAGCAATGGCTGGAGCTGTGCCGTCATCAACTCAAGCCGGTTGAAACGGGTGGTTATCAGCTGCACTACGATCCGGCGATTGCTTTCCCGCTGCGTCATATGACGCTCGAAGCGGCTCAGCTCGGGACCGCCGTTCTTTGGTACGCCTACGATCAGATCAGCTGCCCCACCTTGTTGTTGCACGGGGTGGAGTCCGATCTACTTTCGCCAGCCACGGTCATCGAGATGGGCCAACGCGGACCTCGGGCGCACTGTATCGAGGTCGAAGGCGTGGGTCATGCTCCGACCCTGATTCAACCGGATCAGGTCCAAGGGGTTGTCCGATTCCTGACCCTTGCCGATGTTCTGACGGCTTGAAAACCATGCGTTTGCCCATGCAAGAGGCCCTCCTCCCCATTGTTGAGCTGGCGACCGATGGCCCTGAGACCGCCACGCATCTGGCGCGTGCCCGTGCTTTTGCCGAGCCACTGCTGACTGGGCGGCATTTCGACACGGACGAAGATGCCCTGGAGCATGCCGATGGGGTGGCCGAGATCTTGCGCGCTATGGGTGCCGCGCCCTCGCTGCGTGCTGCGGTTTATCTGGTCTACGCGGGCGAATTCCTGAGCGATCCCGAAGACGTGGTGACCCAGGCTTTTGGGCCGTCTTACGGTCATTTGGTTAGCCACACCCGCAAGCTGGTGCAAGTTCAGCGCCATGCGCGCGGGGCCATGGCCGAAGACCCGGGTGCCCAAGGTCAGGCAGATCAGCTCGAGCTGGTGCGCAAGATGCTCTTGGCCTTCTCACGCGATCTGCGCGTGGTGTTGCTGCGATTGGCCTCTCGTTTGCAAACCTTGCGCCACTACGCGGCGACCAAAAAACCGTGCCCGCCGATGCTGGCGCGTGAGGCCCAGCAGATCTTTGCACCGCTGGCGAACCGACTGGGCATTTGGCAGATCAAGTGGGAAATGGAAGATCTGGCCTTCCGTTTTCTGGAGCCCGAGCAATACAAACGTATCGCCAGCTTGCTGGACGAAAAGCGCGTTGAGCGCGAAAGCCGCATTGAGGCTGTGCGCTGCCAACTCATCGAGACCTTGGCCCAAGTGGGTATCACTGCCCAAGTGCATGGCCGCCCGAAGCATATCTACAGCATCTGGAAAAAGATGCGCGGCAAGCAGCTTGAGTTTGCCCGCGTGCTGGATGTGAGTGCGCTGCGCGTCATCGTGGTCAGCGTGGATGACTGCTACGCCGCCTTGAGCCGGGTGCATGAACGCTGGCAGCCGCTGCCCGACGAGTTCGACGACTACATCGCTCGGCCTAAATCGAATGGCTATCAGTCTTTGCATACCGTGGTGCTGACGGATTCCGGTGTCGAGGGTGCTGCGGCTGTGCCGGTGGAAATTCAGATCCGCACCTTGGCGATGCATGAGCATGCGGAGAGCGGCGTTGCGGCTCACTGGGCCTACAAGGAAGCCGGCACCAAAGGCTACGCCGGGGTGAGCGCAGCCGGTGACTTTGAGGACCGGGTCGCCTTGGCGCGTCGCGCGGTGTTGCATCAGCTCTTGGCGTGGGAGCGTGATGCGGTGCAAGCGGTGGCCGAGACGATTCCCGCCCAAGGCTTGTTTGAGGACCGTATCTACGTCTTTACCCCCCAAGGCAACATCGTTGAACTCACGGCCGGAGCCACGCCGATTGACTTTGCCTACAGCCTGCACACCGATCTGGGCCATCGCTGCCGGGGGGCCAAGGTCAATGGGGTGATGGTGCCGCTGCAAACGGCCCTAGAAAGCGGCCAGACCGTGGAGGTCAGTGCGGTCAAGGAGGGTGGCCCGTCCATGGACTGGCTCAACCCGCAACTGGGATACCTGCGCAGTACACGGGCGCGCACCAAAGTACGGGCTTGGTTCAACGCTCGGGCACAGCTTGAAACCATCGCTCGGGGCCGAGAGGCGGTGGAGCGGCTGCTTGCCCGCGAAGGCCGCACGGCCTTGAAGCTCGAATCGCTGGCCGAGCAGTTGGGTTTTGAGCATGCGGACGCCTTGTTCGAGAAAGTGGGCAAAGACGAGTACCCGCTGCGCAATATCGAGAACCTGCTGCGCCCCCCTGCGCCACCGGCGGCTGACAAGAACGTCTTGATCCGGCGCTCACGCATGGGCGATGGGGCCAGCGCTGGCGTGCTGGTGGTGGGTGTGCCTGCGCTGATGACGCAACTGGCCCGCTGTTGCCGCCCCGCGCCCCCTGACCCGATTCGGGGCTATGTCACCCGGGGCAAGGGTGTGGCCGTGCATCGGGCGGACTGCCCCAGTTTTCGCCAGATGGCTTTGCAAGCCACCGAACGCGTGCTGGCGGTGACCTGGGATGGCGAGGACCACGTGGCTGATGGCGTCCTCTATCCCGTCAACGTGTCGATCTTGGCCGCTGATCGTCAGGGTTTGCTGCGTGACATCTCCGAAGTCTTCACCAAGGAGAAGATGAACGTCACAGGCGTTCATACCCAGAGCATCAAGGGCACGGCTTGGATGACTTTCACGGTTGAAGTGGCTGATGTGGCCCGGCTTTCAAACGTCCTCACGCATGTTGCTCAGGTCTATGGGGTGCAGAGCGTGCGTAGAAAATGAAGTTTTTTCATCAGTATGCTTGACGAAATGCATTTCCATGCTATAGTTCAAAGCTCTTCAGGCGCGTAGCTCAGCTGGTTAGAGCACCACCTTGACATGGTGGGGGTCGTTGGTTCGAGTCCAATCGCGCCTACCAAAATTTGCTGAAGATCAAAACGGCACCTTGATTCAAGGTGCCGTTTTTTTGCCGTTTGTGCCATTTGTTCGTCCATTGTCTATTGCTTGGAGCCTTTGCATGACGACTTCGAAGAGTTTGCGGGTCTTGAAAAAATACCCGAATCGTCGGCTCTACGACACCCAAACCAGCAGCTACATCACCTTGGCGGATGTCAAACAGATGGTTCTGGATGCTGAGAACTTTGAAGTCCGTGACGCCAAGACCAGCGAAGACATCACCCGCAGCATCCTGCTCCAGATCATTCTGGAGGCTGAATCAGGTGGCACGCCGATCTTTACCGCCAACATGTTGGCGCAGGTGATCCGCTTCTACGGCAACACCATGCAGGGTTTGATGGGGACGTATCTTGAGAAGAACCTGCAAACCTTCATCGACTTCAACAAGCACCTGACCGATCAAACCCTGGCTTTGCCGGAGGCGGCGGTACCCGGTGCGAATCAAGAAGCGTGGACGCAGTTCATGACCATGCAAGCGCCGGTGATGCAGACCCTGATGTCGAGCTACATGACCGGCTTGCCGGGTTTCACTTTGCCCGTGGTGCCGCCGAAGCGTTCAACCAAGGCTTGAGCGTCGGCCAGAGCGTGGCCAAGATTTTGGGGTGCGCTGCTTGGACTGGATGAATCCGGTCGGCTTGAAACCAACGCAGCGGCTCGGCATCGTCGGCAATCCCCGCCAAGAAGAACGGCACCAGCGCGGTGTGTTCGCTGCGTGCCACCTTGGTGTAGAGCCCAGCAAAACCTTCGGCGTAGCTGCGGCCGTAGTTGGGCGGCACTTGCATGCCCAGCAGCATGACCTTGGCACCCGCTTGGCGAGCCATGCGGGCCATGGCGGTTAAGTTGTCGTCGGTTTGAGCCAGCGGCAAGCCGCGCAGGGCGTCGTTGCCACCCAGCTCCACGATCACATGACTGGGCTTGTGACGTTCCAGCAAAGCCGCAAGCCGCGCCCGCCCACCTGAAGTGGTGTCGCCGCTGATACTGGCGTTGATCACCTCCACCGAGCCCATCGACCCAACTTGGTCCTTGGTTTCTTGGAGTTTTTGCCCCAACAGCGCAACCCAGCCGGTGCCGCGTTCCAAGCCGTACTCGGCGGAGAGGCTGTCGCCGACCACCAACAAACGCTTCGCCGCGTGGGGTGTTGTCCCCGTTGGCGTGGCCGCTGTGGTGCTGAGCGGTGACATCAGCGCCAAGCCCCCAAGCAGCATCGCGATACAGTGCCGCCGACGCACCCCTGAGATAACGAGATAAGGCTGTTCCATCGTGTCCATCATGCAAGACAAGTTCATTCCTACGACAACGCCCGCTGCCATCGACGTTCGCCGGCTCAGCAAGCAAGTCGAAGATGCCGGCGGATGGCTGACCATCCTGCACGACATCGATTTTTCGGTGGCGGAGCGCGCCTCGGTGGCCATTGTCGGGGCATCGGGCTCAGGCAAGAGCACCTTGTTGGGTTTGTTGGCTGGGCTCGACACCCCCAGCCAGGGCGAAGTGCGCATTGGGGGCGTCGATCTGTTCAGCTTGGACGAGGATGCGCGTGCTGCGCTGCGCGGGGAGCGCATGGGTTTTGTCTTCCAGAGCTTTCAGCTCATGGGCCATCTCACGGCGTTGGAAAACGTCATGTTGCCGCTGGAATTGCGCGGCGAGCGCCAAGCACGTCAACTGGCCACCGAGATGCTCGCGCGGGTGGGCTTGGGCGAACGTTTGAGCCACTACCCCAAGGTGCTTTCGGGCGGCGAGCAGCAACGGGTGGCCTTGGCGCGCGCCTTTGTGGTCCAGCCGGCGGTCTTGTTGGCCGATGAACCCACCGGCAGCTTGGATCACGCCACCGGCGAAGCCGTGATGGCACTGATGTTTCGCATGAACCGCGAAATGGGCACCACCTTGGTCATGGTGACGCACGATCGGGACATCGCTGCCCGCTGTGATCACCAGATTCGCTTGGAAGCGGGTCGGGTCGTCGTCTGACTGTTATCTGATCAACGTTGAAGAACCGCTACCATCCCGCCCCATGTCTGGAAATATTCTGTTCGGCTTTCATGCCGTGACGGTGCGTATCAAAACAGCACCGCAATCCATCCGCGAGATCCACATCGACGCCAACCGTCGCGATGCTCGCATGCGTCAACTGGTCGAGCGTATTCAGGCCGCTGGCCTGCGGCTGATCGACAGCGATGATCAGCGCCTGAGTCGTCTAGGCGGCTCAGATCGTCACCAAGGTGTGGTGGCCCGTGTCGAGCCCATCAAGGACAGCCGTACCTTGGATGAGCGCCTTGATGACCTTCAAGAAGAGTCGGATGCGGTACCGCTGCTCTTGGTGCTTGACGGTGTGACCGATCCGCACAACCTTGGTGCTTGTCTGCGGGTGGCGGATGGCGCGGGCGCTCAGGCCGTGATTGCGCCCAAGGACCATGCGGTCGGCTTGGGGGCCACGGTGTCCAAGGTTGCCAGCGGCGCGGCTGAGACGGTGCCGTACTTCATGGTGACCAATTTGGCCCGGACCTTGGGTGAGCTGAAGGATCGCAACATCTGGGTGATCGGCACCAGCGATGACGCGGAAAAGACCCTGTATGACATTGATCTGCGCGGTCCCGTCGCTTTGGTGTTGGGTGCTGAAGGCTCCGGGATGCGTCAGTTGACGCGCAAAACCTGCGATGAGCTGGTGCGCATCCCGATGCAAGGGGCGGTCGAGAGCTTGAATGTTTCGGTCGCTTCGGCGCTGTGCCTCTACGAAGCCCTGCGTCAGCGTCAAGCTAAACCGGCCGCCAAGCCTGGAGCCAAATCATGATGACGTCGATCAAGTTGCGGCATGTCGGGGCGGCTTTGGTCGCCTGCGCTTTGCTGCTGGGCGGCTGCACCCAAGAAAAGCAAAACGCCATCAAGCGCAGCATCCAGAACTGGACCGGCACCAACGGCATTTTGGAGGTTTATGCCGGTGACAAGCTGGTGCGGCGCTTCGTCAAAATCGACAAGCTGAGCACGGCGTATGGCACCGAAGATGGCCAGCCTCGGCCCTATCGCTACGGCTACGGTGTGCTCGACGAGAACCTCAACAGCGTGGCCGACGACGGTGAAAAGCGGGTCTATTTCGAGATCAGCGACTACTCGACGTCCTACGTTTTCTTCGAGAGTCCACGCTGAGTCTGGGCCTAGCGGCGCTGTTCGCTTCCACGTTTTGTGAGCTTTGCGGGCTGTTCATGTTCGGCCCGCTGCTGCTTTTCACCCTGAAAGCGCGTGGGCTCGATACCGCTGAAGTGGGATTGGTCAGTGCCAGCCAATGGTTGGGCATGGCGCTGGCCACGCCGTTCACCGCCGGTTGGGTGCGGCGTCTGGGGCCGCAAGGCGCGCTGCAAGCCAGTGGCGTGGTGCCCTTGCTGGCGCTTTTGGGCATCACGTTGAGCACCTCCGCACCGCTGTGGGCCGGGCTTTATTTGATCGCCGGGGCAGCCGGTGCGCTGCGCTGGATCGTCGCTGAATCCACGGTGGCTGAGCTGGCCCCTGCGGCTTGGCGCGGTCGCATCGTCGGCCTCTACGAAACCATGGTCGGGGCCACCTTTGTGCTCGGTCCTGCTTTGTTGGCCTTGATCGGCACCGAAGGCGCTGGGGCTGAAACGTCCCGCTGGACGGCCATTGCGTTGGTGGGCTTGGGGGTGCTGCTGACGGCGTTGGTCCCGAAGCGTGAACACCCGGCCGATGAAGATGTGCGCTTGGGCTGGCACGGCATTTTTGACGCCCTGCGCGCGGCACCGGCCGTGATGGTGGTGGGTTTTGTGGGTGGCTTTTTCGAGGCGGGCCTAGCTAGTTTGCTGCCGCTGTTTGGCCTTGCCCACGGTTTCCCGGTCGCTCAAGCGGCCTTGCTGGTCTCGGCCAGCGGGTTAGGCAGCGCCTTGATGATGGTGCCGGTGGGGTTGGCGGCTGATCGCTGGTCGCTGGAGCGCATCTGGCGCTGGTGCGCCCGCGTCAATCTGTGCGCCACGCTGCTCCTGCCCTTGGTGGGTCTTTTTCCCGAGGCGCGCCCCTTGGCCTGGCTGATCGCCTTTGCTTGGGGCGGCGCAGGGGGCGCGCTTTACACCTTGGCGATGGTCGATATCGGCCACCGTCACCAAGGGGTCGCTTTGGTCAATGCCACCGCCGTGTTGGTGCTCTCTTACACCTTGGGCGGTCTCTGCGCTCCGGCCTTTGGGGCCTCAGCGCTGCAATTCGCACCCATCTGGGGCTTGCCCATCTTGCTCAGTCTGGTGGCTGGTTTGGGCCTGAGGGCGTTGGTCAAAAGTTGATGGGGCTCTAAACTTGGCGGGTAAGGAGGACGACACCATGCTCGGTTTTCAACTCACCTTTTTCACCCAGCAAGACTGCCGCCATGGGCACACGCCCCTGGCCGAATGGCTGCTGCTTGAAGCCCGTCAACTGGGTCTCAGCGGCGGCACGCTCACCATGGCCGGCGAGGGTTTTGGGCGCGGCGGCAAGTTGCACTCGGCGCACTTCTTTGAGTTGGCCGACCAGCCGGTCGAAGTCACCATCGCTGCCAGCGCCGCCGATGCCGAACGCTTGTTCCAACGCCTGCGCGACGAGCACATCAACGTCTTCTACGTCAAGACCCCCATCGAATTTGGCATGACCGGCTCGGTCTGATCAATGACTCGCCTCAAACTGCTCTGCCTTGCGTGCCATGGGCGCGTATCGGTTCGCCGATAATCCGCACCATGCAATCGACATCACAACCCTCCTCCCTGCCCTCGACTGTTGCCGCCTCTGTTGCCGCAGACACCAGCACGCTCAGCTATGAGCAAGCCGGGGTCAATTACGACCTGATCGACCCGCTCAAGATCGCTGCCCAACGTGCAGCGGCTGCCACGGCGGTGTCGATGACTGGGCGTGGCTTTGCTGAAGTGAGCGCCTCGCGGGGCGAATCAGCGTATGTGCTCGACGTGGGCCCGTTTTACTTGGCTTCCATCGTGGAATGCCTCGGCACCAAGACCTTGGTCGCTGACGAGATGGCGCAGCTCACGGGCCGCTCTTGGTACGACGGTATCGCGCAAGACACCATCGCCATGGCCATCAACGATCTGATCACCGTCGGGGCCACGCCCTTGGTGGTGCAGGCGTACTGGGCAGCTGGTGGATCGGCTTGGTTTGAAGACAAGCTGCGCGCCAACGCGCTGGTGGACGGCTGGAAGAAGGCGTGCGATGTCTGCAAGGTGGCTTGGGGCGGCGGCGAAACCCCGGCGCTGGCGGGCATCGTCGAAGCCGGTCGCATCGACTTGGCTGCTTCGTGTACCGGCATCGTCAGCCCGAAAGATCGTCTCTCGCTGGGCGACCACCTTGGCGCAGGCGACGCCATCGTGCTGCTGGCTTCGAGCGGTATCCACGCCAATGGTTTGAGCTTGGCGCGCAAGTTGGTGGAGCGCCTCCCCCAAGGCTATTTGACCGAGATCGACCCGGTAAATCACCCCGGCCTGAGCTATGGCGCGGCGCTGCTTGCACCCACCGTGCTCTATTCGCCCGTGACTGAAGCGCTGGCTGCTGCGGGGATCCGGCCGCATTACTGCGCCAACATCACCGGCCACGGCTGGCGCAAGCTGCTGCGTCATCCGATTGAAATGACGTATCGCATCCACACCGTGCCGCCCGTTACCCCGGTGCTGAAGTTCATCCAAGAACAAGCTCGCCAAGACGATCACGAGGCCTACAGCACGCTCAATATGGGCGCGGGGTTTGCGCTATACGTGGCTGCTGAAGACGCTGAGCGCTGCGTCGAGATCGCCAAGGCCCAAGGCATCGACGCTTGGGTGGCGGGCCGCTTGGAAGCCGGTCCGAAGCGTTTGCTGATCGAGCCTTTGGGCATCGAGTACGGCAGCGACGACCTGCAATTGCGCTAACAGTAGTGCTAAGCAGCACCACGGTGGCTCCCTACCTCCATCCTGAGCAGCTCGACTTCCCGCCCACCACCGAGGTGTTGGGCGAGGACAGCGGCGCGGCGGGTTTGCTGGCGATCGGCGGCGATTTGAGCGTGGCGCGGCTGCGGGCCGCCTACCAGCGCGGCATTTTTCCGTGGTTTTCGCCCGGGCAACCGATCCTATGGTGGAGTTTGGCACCGCGCATGGTGCTGCAAACCCGCGACTTCAAGCTGCACCGCTCGCTGCGCAAAACCTTGGCGCGTTTTATCCAAGAAGCCACGCAGCTGCATCCGCGCTGCGAAGTGGTTTTTGACCGCAACACGCCCGCCGTGATCGCAGCTTGCGCCGATCGGCCGCGTGAGGGTCAACCCGGCACGTGGATCGTGCCCGAGATGGTCGCCGCTTATAGCGCTTGGCACCACGCGGGCGACGTGCATTCGGTTGAAACTTGGATCGACGGTGAGCTGGTTGGTGGCCTGTACTGCGTGCATTTGGGCGGCATGGTCTACGGCGAATCCATGTTTGCCCGGCGCAGCGACGCCTCCAAGATCGCGCTGGCCGCGTTGGTGGCGTTTTGCCGCTTGAAGGGCATCGACTGGATCGACTGCCAACAGCAAACCGGCCACTTGGCCTCGCTGGGTGCGGCACCTGTAGCGCGTGCTGACTTTGAAGCCCATCTGCACCGGGTCACCACGCCTGAAGCGATGAGGGCTGCGGCGCGCTGGCAGTTCGAGCCCGCCATGTGGCAAGCGCTCTCATAAGCGGTTTGAACAAGCGCCTCCATGCATAACGAGCTGCTGCACGCTTATCTCACCGCGCCCTACCCGTGCAGCTACTTGCCAGAGCAACAAGCGCGCTCGGAAGTGGTGATCCCGATCCAGCCGGTGAGCAATGCGGTCTATCAGCAGCTGTACGTCGGTTTGGTGCGCGAGGGCTTTCGGCGCAGCGGGCCGTATGTTTACCGACCGCGCTGTGACGCCTGCCAAGCGTGTACTGCGCTACGTGTGCGCACCCACGATTTCAAGCCGGATCGCAGCCAGCGGCGCAGCGCTGCACGTCACGCTGATTTGGTGGTGCGCGTGCGGCCGGTGGGGTTCGATGCTGAACACTTCGCGCTTTATCAGCGCTACCAATCGCATCGCCATGTGGGCGGTGGCATGGACCAAGACAGCGCCAAGCAGTACGCCGAGTCGATGCTGCCCAGCCGGGTCCACACCCGCATCATCGAATTTCGCGAACCCGACTTAGGGCCGAACGAAGAACTCGGTCAGCTGCGCATCGTCAGCTTGGTCGATGTGCTCGACGACGGCTTGTCGGCGGTTTACACCTTCTTTGATCCGGATGTCGTCGGCGCGAGCTACGGCACTTACGCGGTGCTGTGGCAGATTGAGCGCGCCCGGCGTCTGGGCTTGCCCTACGTTTATCTGGGCTACTGGATCGAAGGCTGCCGCAAGATGAACTACAAAACGCGCTTTACGCCGCACGAAGTTTTGATCGACGGGCGCTGGCAAGCCCTGAAGCTGGCGTCCGCGTCGTCTAAGCGCGCCGCAGCAGCGTCCAAAGTTCCAGCAGACCCAGCAACACCGGCTGATGCAGCATGTAAAAGCTCAGCGGCCAACGACCCAAGCGCGCCAAAGGTTGAAGCAGTGCCGTCAGTGCGCCCAAGCCCCCACCCAAAACACCCATCGACGGGCGCTTGAGCAGCCAACGGCCCAGCAACCAGCCGCCGAACATCACCCCAAACCATGGCAGCAAGGGCACGTAGTCTTCGGTGATGGGTTTGTGGGTGGCCAGACCCACCCAGCCGGTGAGGCGGCTGTCAAAAACCGGATGCGCCCCCCAAAGCGGCAGCAGCAACATGACCCCCGCCAAGCCCCAGCCCCAGCGCTCGACCCCCACGCGCCAACCCGGCTGCGGCCGTAAAAGTTGCACCAACAGCAACATCACCGCCATGGCGTGCAAGACGCCAAACCAGATAAAACTGTGCGGAAACATCCACCACGAGCCCACCGACACCAAGAGCGCGCAGCCCGCGATCTGCGCCCAACGCCGCCAAGCCATGCGCGCTGCATGCTCAAACGCCAACGCTTGCCCCAAGCCCGCGCAGAGCAAAAAGAGCGTGACGATCAGCGTGCGCTGCGTGGTCCAGAACGGATCGGCATAGAAGTTCTGCCGCCCGATCAGGCCGTATTGGTTCAGATCAAAACTGAAGTGAAACCCCGCCATCCACACCATCGCCAGCCCACGCAGGGCGTCGAGACGGGGAAGACGGCGGGACTTGTCGCTCAACCTGCATCCTCGTCCTGCACCACATCTTTGAGTTTGTGGCTGGCGCGGAAGGTGACGACGTTGCGGGCGCGGATGGGGATGATCTCGCCGGTGCGGGGGTTGCGCCCCGGACGCGGGGCTTTGCGGCGCACTTGGAAGTTGCCAAAGCCGGTGAGCTTGACATCTTCACCGCGCAGCAACGCAGCGTGGATGTGGACGAAGAAGGCGTCCACCATGTCCTTGGCCTCGCGCTTATTCAGACCGAGGCGCTCAAAAAGCAACTCGGCCAGTTCGGCCTTGGTCAAGGTAGGCGTCGAAGCCAGCATCGCCTCCAACACGTCGTCCGGGATCACTGCCATGGTTTCAGGCTCCGCGCAGATGGGCACCCACCGCTTGTTGCACTGCGTCGATGGCGGCCTTGACCACCTCGTCGCTGCGGGCATCGGTCAACGGGGCTTCGTCGTCAAGCAACTCCAAGCGAATCGCCAGACTGCGTTCACCCGGGGCAAAGCCAGCGGCACCGGCTTGGGGGCGGTAGACGTCGAACAGCTTGGCGCTGCGCAACACACCGCCCGTGGGGGCAGTCAGCAGGCTTTGGATCAGCGCGTCGTGGCTCACGGCCTCACCCACGACCAAGGCGATGTCGCGCGTCACGGCTTGCTGGCGCGCCACCGGGGCAAAGACCGGCACGTCACGCGCCAAGAGCGCCGCCACATCCAGCTCAAACAGCACCGGCGCGCCTTGACCGGCGGGCAGCTCGTAGCCTTGACGCCAGCGCGGATGCAACTCGCCCACCACGCCGATCACTTGACCGTCCAGCAACACCTGAGCGCAGCGGCCCGGATGCATCGCTGGATGCTCGGCGGCCACAAAGCTGGCTTGGCGCGGCGCAAGCAGCGCTTGCACATCAGCCTTGACGTCGAAGAAATCGACCGCACGCTCTTTGTCACCCCACTGCAAGGGCGACACCGGGCCCCAAGCCAGACCGGCGAGCCGCAACGGCTGGTCGATACCGGCCACGGTTTGTTCGCTGGCCGCGACCGAAGCGTCGCGCTTGAACACCCGGCCTAATTCGAAGACGCGCACGCGCGGCGCACGGCGCGCCAAGTTGTGCCGCAACACCTGCACCAAGCTGCCGATCAAGCTCGAACGCATCACCGCCAACGGTGCGGCGATCGGGTTGAGCAAGCGGATCGGCGCGGCGTTGCCGGCCAGCTCAAGCTCCCAACGCTCTTCGACAAAGCTGAAGTTGATGGTTTCTTGGTAGTCAAGCGCGGCCACAGCACGCCGCAAGGCGTGGCTGGAGCGTTGCGCTTCGGGTCGGACACGCGCCGTCACCGGCGCCACCGGCGGAGTCAGCGGCAGTTGATCAAAGCCGATGACACGGATCACTTCTTCGATCAGGTCTTCTTCGATGGCGATGTCAAAACGCCAGCTCGGCGGCGTCACGCTCAGCACGCCCTCGCCTTCGGTGAATTCAAGCCCCAACCGGGTCAACACGGTGGCGCATTGCGCTTGGGTCACCGGCATGCCGATGACCTTGGCGGCGCGCTCGACCCGCAGCGCCACGGCCCGACGCTCGGGCAGCTGGAGGCTTTGATCGGTGACGGGGCCGCAAGTGGTTTGGGCGTCACCGCAGATCGACTGGATCAAGTCGGTGATGTACTCAATGCGTGCCACGGTTTGAGCCGGATCGACACCGCGCTCAAAACGATGGCTGGCATCGGTGCTGAAGTTAAAGCGGCGCGCCCGGCCAGCAATCGCTTCCGGCCACCAGAATGCGGCTTCGACGTAGACGTTGCGCGTCTCGTCGCCCACGGCGGTGGCGTCACCACCCATGATGCCGGCGAGCGATTCGACCGATTGCTCATCAGCGATCACACCGACCTTGGCGTCGAGTGCGACGGTGTTGCCGTTGAGCAGCTTGAGGCTTTCGCCTTCACGCCCCCAGCGCACCGTCAGGCCGCCGTGGATCTTGTCCAGATCAAAAATGTGCGTCGGCTGGCCGTACTCGAACATGACGTAGTTCGAGATATCGACCAAGGCGCTGACGGAGCGTTGGCCGCAGCGTGCCAGCCGGTCCACCATCCAGGCGGGTGTCTTGGCTTGCGGGTGGATGCCGCGCACCACTCGGCCGGAGAAACGGCCACACAGATCGGCCGCTTCGACATGCACCGGCAGCACGTGATCGATGCTTGGAGCCACGGCGGGCACCACCGGCGTGCGCAGCGGCGCGCCGGTCAAGGCCGAGACTTCGCGAGCGATGCCGTACACGCTCAAACCATGGCCCAGATTGGGCGTGAGCTTGAGGGTAAAGAGCGTGTCATCGAGCTTCAAATGCTCACGGATGTCTTGGCCGAGCGGGGCGTCAAGCGCCAGTTCGAGCAAGCCGCCGTTGTCCTCCGCGAGCTGGAGTTCGCGCGCCGAGCACAGCATGCCGAAGCTCTCAACGCCGCGCAGTTTGCCCGTGCCGATCTTGAAGGGTTTGCCATCTTCGCCGGGGGGCAGTTCGGCACCCACGGTGGCCAGTGGAATGCGAATACCGGCGCGGGCGTTGGGGGCACCGCAAACGATTTGCAGCGGGCCGTCTGGGCTGTGCGGGCCAGCATCGACCTTGCACACACGCAGGCGGTCGGCGTTGGGATGTTGCACAGCTTCGAGGATCTCAGCCACGACGATGCCGTGAAACGGCGGTGCCACGGGCTTGAGCTCTTCGACTTCCATACCGGCCATGGTCAGCAGGTGAGCCAGCTCGGCGGTGTTCAGTTCAGGGTTGCAGAACTCGCGCAACCACGATTCAGGAAATTGCATCTCTTCGGTCCTTGCGGCGGGGCAGCGGGAATTACTTGAACTGGCTCAGAAAGCGCAAATCGCCTTCAAAGAACAGCCGCAGATCGTTGACGCCGTAGCGCAGCATGGTCAGGCGATCCGGGCCCATGCCGAAGGCGAAACCGATGTACTTCTCAGGGTCAAGGCCGTAGTTGCGCACCACGTTCGGATGCACCTGGCCGGAGCCGGCGACTTCGAGCCAGCGACCTTTGAGCGGCCCGCTGGCAAAGGCGATGTCCACCTCGGCCGAGGGTTCGGTGAAGGGGAAGAACGAGGGGCGAAAGCGCAGCTCCAGCTCATCGGTCTCAAAGAAGGTGCGGAAGAAATCGGTAAAGACCGCTTTCAAGTCTTTGAACGACACGTTCTCACCAATCCACAGGCCTTCGCACTGGTGAAACATCGGCGAGTGGGTGGCGTCTGAATCGACGCGGTAGGTACGGCCCGGCGCGATGACGCGAATTTCGGGCATCCCGTCGAGGTGGGCGTGGCGCGCAGCGTGCTGGCGGGCGTAACGCACCTGCATCGGCGAGGTATGCGGCCGCAAGCACAAGGGGCGACCCGCCTCGTCCTGCATATCGACGTAGAAGGTGTCTTGCATGGAACGCGCCGGATGGTTTTCCGGGTTGTTCAAAGCGGTGAAGCTGTGCCAATCGGTTTCGATCTCGGGGCCATCGGCCACATCAAAACCCATCGAACCAAAGATCTGCTCAATGCGCTCCAGCGTGCGCGACACCGGATGCAAGCCGCCCAGCGAGCGGCCACGGCCCGGCAGGGTCACGTCGAGCGCTTCCGCCTTGAGCTGTGCTTGCAATTCGGCCTCTGCCAACGCACGACGACGCTCGCCCAGCAGCGCTTCGATGCGCTGTTTGGTCTCGTTGATCGCAGCGCCCCGGGTCTTTTTTTCCTCGGGGCTGAGCTTGGCCATGCCCTTGAGCAGTTCAGTGACCAAGCCGGTCTTGCCGGTAAAGCGCGCCTTGGCGTCTTCAAGCTGAGCGGGTGTCAGCGCTGCAGCGAAGTCAGCCGCAGCGCTCGCCACGATTTGTTCGAGATCGTTCATCGACGCATCGAATCCATGCAGTAGGAAAGAAAAAAGGCCGAACGGATTCGGCCTTTCATGCAGCGCAACGGGGTGTTGATCTCAACGACCCACCCCGGGCAACGCTATCAAGCGAGCTGGGCCTTGGCCTTCTCGACGATGGCACCGAACGCAGCCAAGTCATGCACAGCCATGTCGGCCAGCACCTTGCGATCGACTTCGATCGTGGCTTTCTTCAGGCCCGACATGAAGCGGCTGTACGTGATGCCGAATGAACGGGCGGCCGCATTGATACGGACAATCCACAAACGACGGAACACGCGCTTCTTGGCGCGGCGGTCACGGTAGGCGTATTGGCCCGCCTTCATCACCGCCTGTTTGGCGATGCGATAGACGTTTTTACGACGACCACGGTAGCCCTTAGCAAGGGCCAGAATCTTTTTATGACGAGCACGGGCGGTAACACCACGTTTGACGCGAGGCATGGTTCTCTTCCTTTAGTCTTGGTGGATTACAGACCAGCAAACGGCAGCATCTGCGCCATGTGACCCATATTGGTCTCATGAACGCTGACGGTACCGCGCAGGTGGCGCTTGTTCTTGGTGGTCTTCTTGGTCAGGATGTGGCGCTTGAACGCTTGACCGCGCTTGACGGTACCACCCGGACGAACGCGAAAACGCTTCTTCGCGCTGCTCTTGGTCTTCATTTTGGGCATGACTGCTCCTTCACGTTGTTCCCATCAGGCGCCGCGAACATCTCGCGGTCTTGGGGGCCTACGGGCACTGGAGCGCAGCAGCGACCAAACCGCTGCACTCCGAGATTTAAAAATGGCTTACTTTTTCTTCTTGGGGGCCAGCACCATGATCATCTGGCGGCCCTCAAGACGTGGCATGTGCTCGACCAGCGAGACATCCGTCAATTCATCGCGCACACGCTCCAAAAGGCGCATACCGATGTCTTGGTGGGTGATTTCACGACCCCGGAAGCGCAAGGTGACCTTGCCCTTGTCGCCCTCTTCCAGAAAACGCCGCAGGTTACGCAGCTTGATCTGGTAGTCGCCTTCATCGGTACCCGGCCGGAATTTGACTTCCTTGACCTCGATGATGTGCTGGCGCGCTTTGGCTTCCGCTGTCTTCTTCTGCTCTTGATACTTGAACTTGCCGTAGTCCATCAAGCGGCACACCGGCGGATTCGCGGTTGCCGCGATTTCCACCAGATCGACATCCTGTTCAGCAGCAAGACGCAGTGCTTCTTGAATGCTAACGATGCCCAAGGGCTCGTTCTCAGGTCCATTGAGACGGACGTCAAGAGCAGTGATTTCGCGGTTCAGGCGATGTTTGCGTTCGGCATTGGGCGTCCGACGGTCAAGAAAAGTAGCGATGGTCAGATTCCTTCAGGGTACACACCCTTGAGTCAAAACAACACACACCTGAAACACAAGACATCAAACCAAACCCAAGCTCACTCCTGAGTCGTGAGTTCGGTAGCGATTTTCCCGGAGAAGGCCTCCAAGGCCATCACACCGAGGTCTTGATTGCCTCTGGCGCGTACCGCAACGGTCCCCGCTGCCTTTTCTTTGTCGCCGACAACGAGAAGATAGGGAACCTTTTGCAATGAATGCTCTCTTATTTTATACGTGATTTTTTCGTTGCGCAAATCAATCGAGACCCTAAGTCCTTGTTTTTGCAGCTGTTTGGCCACTTCTTGGACGTAATCGGTCTGGGCATCGGTGATGTTGAGCACGACCACTTGCGTCGGTGCGAGCCAAGTGGGCAAAGCACCGGCGTGCTCTTCGATCAAGATGCCAATAAAGCGCTCTAGGCTGCCCAAGATCGCACGGTGCAACATGACAGGACGATGCCGCGTGCCATCTTCGCCCACGAACTCAGCATCCAAGCGTTCCGGCAAGTTCGGATCCACTTGGATGGTGCCGCACTGCCACTGACGCCCCAGCGCATCTTTCAGGGTGTATTCGATTTTCGGGCCGTAGAAAGCGCCTTCGCCGGGCAAGTACTCGAACTCACAACCCGCAGCCCGCAGCCCTTCAGCCAAGGCTGCTTCGGCCCGATCCCAACTTTCCTCGGTGCCGATGCGTTTTTCGGGCCGTGTGGATAGCTTGTAGATGATGTCGGTGAAGCCGAAGTCTTTGTAGACCTTCTTGAGCAATGCGGTGAATGCGGCCACCTCGGTTTGGATCATGTCTTCTGTACAGAAGATGTGACCATCGTCTTGGGTGAAGCCGCGCACGCGCATGATGCCGTGCAGACTGCCGGTGGGTTCATTGCGATGGCAAGCCCCGAATTCACCGTAACGCAGCGGCAGATCGCGGTAGCTCTTGAGGCCCTGTTTGTAGATCAGGATGTGGCCTGGGCAGTTCATCGGCTTCAAAGCGTATTCACGCTTTTCAGACTCGGTGGTGAACATGTTCTCGCGGTACTTGTCCCAGTGGCCGGTTTTTTCCCACAGGCCTTTGTCAAGGATCTGCGGTCCCTTGACCTCTTGGTAGCCATTCTCGCGGTACACCCGGCGCATGTACTGTTCAACTTCCTGCCAAATCGCCCAGCCCTTCGGGTGCCAAAACACCGTGCCGGGTGAGTATTCGTCCATGTGGAACAGATCAAGTTCGCGACCGAGCTTGCGGTGATCGCGCTTCTCGGCTTCTTCCAGCATCAAGAGGTATTTCTGCAAATCGTCCTTGGTCGCCCAAGCGGTGCCGTAGACGCGTTGCAGCATTTCATTGCGATGATCGCCGCGCCAATAGGCCCCGGCCACCTTCATCAGCTTGAAGAACTTCAGCTTGCCGGTGCTTGGGACGTGCGGGCCACGGCACAGATCGGTGAACTTGCCTTCGGCGTAGAGCGAAACATCCTCACCAGCCGGGATGCTTTCGATGAGTTCTGCCTTGTAGGCTTCACCGATCGACTTGAAATAGCGCACCGCTTCATCGCGGGCCACGACGCGCCGGGCGATCTTCTCGTCCTTGTTGGATAGTTCCGTCATCTTCTTTTCGATGGCGACCAGATCCTCCGGCGTGAACGGGCGCTTGTACGAGAAGTCGTAATAAAAACCGTGTTCGATGGTCGGCCCAATCGTGACTTGGGCATCGGGGAACAGTTCTTTGACAGCGTAGGCCAACAAGTGCGCGGTCGAGTGGCGAATCACATCCAGCCCGTCAGCGTCTTTGGCCGTGATGATGGCCAGCTGCTCATCAACCTCGATCAGGTGACTGGTATCGACCAATCGGGCGCTCTCGCCTGCGCCGATACGGCCAGCCAATGCGGCCTTGGCCAGACCCGTGCCGATGGAAGCCGCCACGTCGGCCACCGTCACCGGGCCGGGAAATTCGCGCTTGGAACCGTCGGGAAGCTGTATCGAAACCATGAAATCCTCAGAACATACCTAAGGGGTTGATTTTAAGGGATCAAGATGGCGCGGAAGTCATTGACGTTGGTGCGTGTCGGGCCTGTGATCACCGAATCACCCAAGGCGTGAAAGAAACGATGTGCATCGTTGTTATCCAGATGGCTGCGTGGGTTGAAACCCAAGGCCCAAGCCCGTTGCAGCGTATCGGGGCCAAGGCAGGCACCGGCGATGTTTTCGGCACCATCCACACCATCGGTATCACCTGCGAGGGCATGGACGCCGGCCAGTCCCTCTAAAGCGAGGGCCAGAGCAAGCAAAAACTCCACGTTGCGCCCTCCTCGGCCTGTACCGCGCACCGTCACGCTGGTTTCGCCGCCTGACAACAGCACGCAAGGCGGCTTGAAGGGCTGGGCATGCAGCAGCACCTGCCGGGTGATGCCAGCCAGCACCTTGCCCACATCGCGCGCCTCGCCCTCCAAACTGTCCCCCAAGATGTACGGTGTAAAACCGGCCGCTTGAGCCACCCGAGCCGCCGCTTCAAGGGCTTGCTGCGGGGCCGTGATGATGCGCGTGTCGATGCCGGCCAAGCGCGTATCGCCTGGTTTGATGCTTTCGTCCGCCCCATTCAGAAGAAGATGCCGCACCGCAGGGGGCACGGCGATGCGGTAGCGCTCGATGATCGCCAAGGCTTGCGTGCAGGTCGTGGGATCGGCCACGGTGGGGCCTGAGGCGATGTCCATCGGCTGGTCTCCCGGTACATCGGAGATCAAAAGCGTATGCACCTTGGCCGGATAGCATGCCGCCGCAAGTCGCCCGCCCTTGACGGCTGAGAGATGCCGACGCACGCAGTTCATCTCGGCAATGCTGGCCCCACTTTTGAGCAACGCCGTGTGAACGGCTTGTTTGTCGGCCAGCGTCAGGCCCTTGGCTGGAGCCACCCAAAGCGATGAGCCTCCGCCGGAAATGAGCGCGATCACCAGATCATCCGCCCCAAGGCCTTGCACCATGTCGAGGATGCGGGCCGTGGCCTGTAAACCGGCTGTGTCAGGAACGGGGTGTGCGGCCTGCACGATCTCGATGCGCTGGCAAGATACTTCGTGACCGTAGCGGGTCACCACCAAGCCTTCGAGCGGACCCTCCCAGTGATCTTCAAGGGCGCGCGCCATGGCGGCTGAAGCCTTGCCCGCACCGATCACCAAGGTGCGGCCTCTGGGGCGAGGCGGCAGATGGGCGGGTAAGCACAGCGCGGGTTGGGCGGCCGCAACAGCGGCGTCGAACAAGCGACGCAACAGGGTGCGGGCCTCGATGTCAGGCGTCAGGTTCAGGGTCATGCGTCGGCATTCTGCATAAAAAAACCGCGCCTTGTGGGCGCGGCTTTTTGGTGAGAGAGCTCCGCCGATCAGTGGAACTGCTCTTCTTCGGTCGAGCCGGTCAAGGCCTTCACGGAAGACGAACCACCTTGGATCACGGTGGTCACGTCGTCGAAGTAGCCTGCGCCCACTTCTTGTTGGTGCGACACAAAGGTGTAGCCCTTGTCACGGGCAGCGAATTCTTGTTCTTGCACTTGTTCCACATAGTGCTTCATGCCTTCGCCGCGAGCGTAGGCGTGGGCAAACTGGAACGTGTTGTACCAGTTGATGTGGATACCGGCCAGCGTGATGAACTGGTACTTGTAGCCCAGCGCCGACAGGTCTTCTTGGAAGGAAGCGATCTGCGTGTCGTTGAGGTTTTTCTTCCAGTTGAAGGACGGCGAGCAGTTGTACGACAGCAGCTTGCCCGGGCAAGCGGCGTGAACAGCTTGGGCGAATTCACGCGCAAAACCGATGTCGGGCACGCCGGTTTCGCACCAGACCAGATCCGCGTAGGGCGCGTAAGCCACGCCACGGCTGATGGCTTGCTCCAGGCCGTTCTTGACGCGGTAGAAGCCTTCAGGGGTGCGCTCGCCCGTCAGGAACGGCTTGTCATTGGCATCGTGATCGCTGGTGATCAGGTTGGCTGCTTCAGCATCGGTACGCGCCAAGATGATGGTCGGCACGCCCATGACGTCGGCAGCGAAACGCGCCGAGATCAGCTTTTCGATTGCCTCTTGGGTCGGCACCAACACCTTGCCACCCATGTGACCGCACTTCTTCACGGCAGCCAGTTGGTCTTCAAAGTGAACGCCAGCCGCACCGGAGGCGATCATGTTCTTCATCAGTTCGAACGCATTCAGCACGCCACCGAAACCGGCTTCCGCATCAGCAACGATCGGCAGGAAGTAGTCCACGAACTGCTCGTCGCCCGGATTGATGCCACGGCTCCACTGGATTTCGTCAGCACGCTTGAAGGTGTTGTTGATACGACGCACCATGGTCGGCACCGAGTCATACGCATACAGCGATTGGTCGGGGTACATGGTTTCGCTGGTGTTGCCATCAGCGGCGACTTGCCAGCCCGACAGGTACACGGCTTCCAAGCCAGCCTTGGCTTGTTGCATGGCTTGACCGGCGGTGATCGCACCGAAAGCGTTGACGTAGCCCTTCTTGGCCCCGCCGTTGACTTTGTTCCACAGCGTTTCAGCGCCGCGCTGGGCCAGCGTGTACTCGGGTTGCAGGCTGCCACGCAGACGCACGACGTCGGCGGCGCTGTAGCCACGCTTCACCAGCGCCCAGCGGGGATTTTCAGCCCAGTCTTTTTCGAGGGCAGCGATCTGTTGTTCACGGGTCAATTGGGTCATCACAAGCTCCGATGCGTAGCGGATCGATTAACGGTGGGAATGCAATGAATCTTAGCGGAAAAGAAGACTTATGTCTTATATAAGACAGAAGATACAAGGCCATGAAAATCAAGGACTTGCGCTCTATATTTCGCAATGCGGGAAGAAGTGCGACCCATCGACCGTGAACAGAAGGCCTCCGGCGGCTGTCATTTTTTACGCAGCAAAAAGAATTTCATAATACAAAATATCGCATGCGTAATTACACGCATAAATCGAACTTGCCCATGAAAAAAGGCGACCGAAGTCGCCTTGGATACCGCCGGTCTAAAAAGCTCAGCCGCCGGTCTTCTCGGACGGGGGGAGCTTGTAGTCTGTGCGGGCTTTTTCTTTCAAGCCATCACGGAACTTGGCCAGCTTTTGTTGCTGAAGACGTTGTTGCAGTTGCGGCTTGATTTCTTCAAGCGGCGGGAACTGCACATCGCGCACATCGTCGAGCTGGATCACGTGCCAACCAAATTGGGTCTTGATGGGCTTGTCGGTGGATTTGCCCTTTTCAAGCTGGCCCAACGCTTGACCAAATTCAGCCACGTAGTTGCCCGGCGGTGCCCAATCCAAGTCGCCGCCATTGGGGGCTGAGCCTGGATCTTTGGACAGCTTCTTGGCCAGTTCGGCAAAGTTAGCCCCACCCTTGAGCTGCGTGATGATCGACTGCGCTTCTTCTTCCTTCTCGACCAAGATATGGCGAGCACGGTATTCCTTGCCACCGGCTTGGGCCTTGAGCTTGCCGTACTCGGTTTGCAGTTCAGCATCGGTGACCGGATTGGCCTTGCTGTATTCAGACAACATCTCGCGGATCAAGATCCCTTGACGTTGCATCTCAAGCTGCACCTTGTACTCTTCGGTCGCATCGATATGCCGACGCTGTGCTTCTTGAACAAAGATTTCGCGCAACACCAATTCATCTTTGACTTGGCGCTCCAACTCCGGCGTGCGAGGTTGGCCTTGCTTGGTGATTTGGCTCATCAACGCATCAAAACGTGCCTTGGGCACAGCTTTGCCGTTCACGACAGCAATGTTTTGAGCTTGCACGAGGGCCGGCAAAACGGCGGCGAAGGCAACAGCGGCCAATGAAAGCTTCTTCATGATAGGGATGCAAACCTTTCAGGAGGGGACTTTAGGAGGGACAAACACAAAAGACGCAAACCCAAGCGCCCAAGGACGAATGATAGCGACCCAGACGTGGTTTCACGCCTCAAGGTCCAAGCTCAGGGCGTGAATGCGATCACGCATCAAGCTGCCCAAGGCCGCGTAAACAAGCCGATGACGGGCAACCCTGGGCAAGCCGGCAAAGCGCGGGCTAACGATGCGCACATGAAAATGCCCGCCCCCACCCGCTGCGCCGGCATGACCGGCATGCAAGGCGCTGTCGTCGCGGATCTCAAGGGCCAGCACCGGATCAAGCCCAAAGCGCAAGCGCTGCTCCATCTCGGCCAGAAGATTCATGCTCACGCTGTGGGCTCTTTCATATGACGCGACAGGTACACGCCCTGCCCCAAGGTAAACAAGATCAGCAGGCCCGTACCGCCGAAGAGCTTGAAATTGACCCATGTATGGGTTTCAAAGTTGAACGCCACCCAGAGGTTGAGGGCCCCCATGCCGCCAAAAAACAGCACCCAAGCGGCGTTGAGGCGTCGCCAAATCGGCTCGGGCAACTCGATCTTGTCGCCCAGCAGCACACGCAGCAAGTTCTTGCCGCCCAGCATCGGCACCAACAGCAACGCCGAAGCCATGGCCCAGTAGAGCAACGTGGGCTTCCACTTGATGAACATCTCGTTGTGGAACCAAATCGTGGCTCCGCCCAGCACCGTGACCAGGCCTAAGCTGATCCAGAGCATCGCATCGACTTTGCGCCCCCGCAGCTTCAGCACCAACACCTGCACCAAGGTCGCCACGATCACCACCACCGTGGCCAGCAAGACAGGAGCCTCCTTGGCCCCCACCACCCCGCCTTGCACTAAGAAGCCGAAGGCGTCGGTGGCCCAGCTCGCGGCCTGATCGGCATGGCGCTCGGCGTAGTTGAAGGTCAGGAAGAAAAGAAGAATGGGCAGGAAATCAAGCAGCAGTTTCATAAAGAGAAAACTCAGGACGGATCGGGATTGAAATCGAGGGCAGCGGAATTGATGCAATACCGCTCGCCAGTGGGCGGCGGGCCATCGTTGAACACATGGCCTAGGTGGGCTGAGCACTGCCGGCAGCGCACTTCAACGCGCACCATACCGTGCGAGCGATCAGCGATGCGCTCGACACAGCGCGCATCCACCGGCTCCCAATAACTTGGCCAACCGCAACCCGCGTCGAACTTGGCCGCAGCCGCAAACAAGGTCGTGCCACAACACACGCAGCGGTATTGACCCGGTTCAGCGTGGTTCCAGTAACGCCCGGAAAACGGCGGCTCGGTGGCCGCTTCTTGGGTCACGGCGTACTGAACCGGGTCGAGGCGGCGCTTCAGATCATCTTTGGACATAAGAAACCTCCCATGAGAAAGAAAAGCCCGCTCAAGACGAACACGACAACGCGATCTCGGCGGCCCAAGACGGCGGCAACGCCGCATAGGCGGCATGCTCAGGCTGCTCATCGAACGGCTTGGCAAGGATGTGCAACAAGGTCCGCACCGGCTCAAAGTCGCCCGCTTGAGCCGCCGCAATCGCTTGTTCCATTTGATGGGTGCGGGCGATGTACTTCGGGTTGACTTGCTGCATGCGTGTGTGCCGCTGGGCGGCATATTCAGGCTCCATGGCGAGGCGTGCCACGTAGGCCGTGGCCCAAGCGTCGAAACGCGCTTTTTGGGGCTGCATCAGCGCATCCAACGCGCCGGTCTCGATGTCTGCCAGCCCACGCCACGCCAAGGTGTGATCCACGCGGCCTTCGGTCAATACATCCAGCCAGCCTTGGATCAGCGCGTCGTCTTCGTCATGGACACGACCAAGCCCAAGTTTGGCGCGCATCCGGGCCATCCAAGCTTGCTCGAACAGCGGTGGATAAAGCGCCAGAGCCTGTTCAAGATCCTCGGCCACCCTTTCGTTCAGCACCGCCAAGGCTTGCGCCAAGCGTTGCAAGTTCCACCAAGCTACCGAAGGTTGGCGAGCAAAGGCGTAACGGCCCCAACTGTCCGAGTGATTGCAGATGTGGTTGGGCTCGAAGGCATCGAGAAACTTGAAGGGGCCGTAGTCCAAGGTCAGGCCAAGGATCGACATGTTGTCGGTGTTCATCACGCCATGGCAAAAGCCCACAGCCTGCCAGTCGGCCATCAAGGCGGCGGTGCGGGCGACCACAGCCCGCAGCAAACGCACGGCGGGCTCATCAGACTCAGGTGAGCGCTCAGCAGGCGTGAACAAAGCCAGCGCGTCCATCACCAGTTGCTGCAAAGCCGCAGGGTTGCCCGCAGCGGCAAAGTGCTCGAAGTGGCCAAAGCGCAGAAAACTCGGGGCGACCCGGCACACCACGGCAGCACTCTCGATGCTTTCTCGTTGCACCTTCAGCGGCGAGGCGATCAGCGACAAAGCGCGGGTGGTCGGTATCCCCAGACCCGCCATGGCCTCAGAGCAAAGAAACTCGCGGATCGAAGATCGCAACACTGCCCGACCATCACCTCGGCGCGAAAACGGGGTCGGGCCACTGCCCTTGAGTTGCAGCTCCAGCCCACGCGGGGCACCCATCTCTTCGGTCTGAACAACTCCCAGCGACAGCGCCCGACCATCCCCGAGTTGACCCGCCCAAACGCCAAACTGGTGCCCGCTGTACACCGTCGCCACCGAGCGCATCCCGGGCCAAAGGGCTGAGCCACTGAATACCGTCAAGGCCGAAGGCTGTTGCCACCAATCTTGGGGCCAGCCGAGTTGTTCGGCCACCGCGTCGCTGGTGGCCACCCATGTGGGCTCAGGCACGCCTTGGGCTGAACACGCTACCGCCAAGGTATCGCCCAAGGTGGCATAAGCATCCAACCATGTCAGACGAGTGACATCAAATTGAGTCATGTGGAAGGGGCCGGCGCTTGGTGGCTCAGCGTATGGGCAAGATACGCGTGGGATCAATCGGTTTACCGCGCTTGCGCACCTCGAAGTGCAGCTGGATTCGGTCCGTATCGCTGGCCCCCATTTCGGCGATCTTTTGACCGCGTTTCACAGGTTGGTCTTCTTTGACCAGCAAGGACTGGTTATGGGCGTAGGCCGTCAGGTAGACCTCGTTGTGCTTGACGATGATCAAGTTACCGTAGCCCCTCAGGCCTGAGCCGGCATAGACCACCCGGCCATCCGCCGCCGCAAACACTGGGTCGCCGGCCTTGCCAGCGATGGCGACACCCTTGTTGCGCGTCTCATCGAAGCTCGATACCAAAGGCCCCGTGGCAGGCCAGAGCCAGATCAGATCGCTCTCGCCAGCATCACGCCCAGTGGTGCCTATCGCAGCAGCCACCGGGATCACCGGCGCGGCCACGGTGGTTGGCGCAGCGGGCGCGGCAGCGACCAACACCGCAGGCTCCGGCAGCGCAGGCGTGATGGGCGGCAACGTGCTGGTGGTGATCACGCCCGCGCCCGGTGTGGTGGTGGGTGCGTTACTGATCGAACGAAGAGCGCTGGAGGGTACGGGCACCCGGCTGGTTACGGCCGGGTTTTCTGGCATGGCGGGAGTGAGGCGCAGAACTTGGCCCACTTCGATCAAATTGGGGCGCTCTAAGTTGTTCCAGCGTTGCAAATCACGCCAGTTTTGGCCAGTTTCCAAGCCGATCCGAATCAAGGTGTCGCCCGGTTTGACGGTGTAATAACCCGGTCGGCTGACATCGACGGGCGGTGGAGGCGCTTGGAAGGCCGGCGGCTGACGCACCACCAGCACAGGTGGTTTGGCCACTGCCCCAGTTTTTTGATGATTGGTGGCACAACCCACCATGGTGATCAACAGCCAACCAGACAGCCATGCTCGAACCATCAACACAAGAAAGCGTGGAGTTTTCATGCAACCTCTGGTACTTATATCCATTCCCCTGCTCTAGGTATCAGCCTGGACCAAAGTCACAGACGCCTGATTCTAAGGGGACGAAGCGCACGTCCTCCAAGCCGAATTCTTGCAGCGTGCCATCGAACAACCGATCCACCACCAGCAAGATTTGCCGATCTTGGGTGGGAACGTAGACCGGCGCAACCAAGCGGCCCCCCGGTGCCAACTGATCCAGCCAAGCCTGCGGCAAGCTGCCATGACAGGCCGCAGCGGCGATCAAGCTGTCGTAGGGTGCGTTGGGCGGATGCCCCCAGCAGCCATCGGCGTAGATCAGCCGCACATTGGAAGCCCGGATCGGTGCCATGGCATCGCGCGCTCGGTCAAAGAGCAGTTTCAAGCGTTCCACCGAGTAGACCTCACGCGATAACTCCGCCAAGAGCGTCGCCTGATACCCACAGCCGGTGCCAATTTCCAGCGTTCGCCCCAAAGGGCGCGGGCCTGCACTGGCCCCAAGGCGCTGGCAGAGCAAGCTGAGCATGCGGGCGATGATCGACGGTTTGGAAATCGTTTGGCCCATGCCAATCGGCAGGCTGGTATCGACATAGGCTTGGGGGGCCAAGGCTGGGTCGATAAAGCGGTGTCGCTCAACGCGCGCCATGACCGATAAAACACGCTCATCAAAACACGCTGGTGCCCGCAGATGATCGACCATGCGCAGCCGCATCGATTCGTCCAAGGCTTCCTCGGACCGTGCTGATGCGGTGGCGGGGGGCGTGGCTGCCACGGTCACTCGCCGCCCGGTGGCTTGCTCTAGGCTGAGCGGAAAGCCAACCCGGCGCATCGGCCTGACGGGGGGCTCGTCACTGGCCATGCGGCCGGCTCGACATACCCGCCCAGCCGGCCAAGCCTGCGTGATCGGTCAGATCGACTTGCAACGGGGTGATGGAAATCAGGCCTTGAGCCACAGCATAGAAATCCGTGCCCTCACCGGCCTCGCGTGCATCGCCCGCTGGGCCGATCCAATAGATCGGCTCGCCCCGGGGATTGGTCTGGCGAATCACCGGCTCGCTGACATGGCGTCGCCCCAAGCGGGTGATCTGACGCGGCAAGGTTGCGGCATCGACCCGTGCGGGGATATTGACGTTCAACAGCCAAGGCTTGGCGTTCTTGGCGTTGGGCAGGTGCGGACGCTGAGCCAGCGCCTCGGCCAAGACGGCCCGCGCCGCTGCGGCCACGGCATCCAGATGAGGCCAACCGCGCCCCACCAATGAAAAGGCAATCGAGGGAATGCCAAACAAAAACCCCTCCATCGCTGCCGCCACGGTGCCCGAGTAAAGCGTATCGTCGCCCATGTTGGCACCGTTGTTGATGCCCGAGACCACCAAATCGGGGCGCTCGCTCATCAAGCCGGTCAAGGCGACATGGACGCAATCGGAAGGCGTGCCGTTGATGTAGTGAAAGCCGTTCGGGGCGGTGCAGACCGACAACGGCCGACTTAGCGTCAAGGCGTTAGAAGTACCGCTGGCGTTTTGCTCGGGGGCCACCACCTCCACCGTTCCAAATTCACGACACACCCGCACCAAGGCGTCCAGCCCCGGGGCCAAGTACCCATCATCATTGGCAACCAAAATTCTCATGGAAGCGATTTTAGAGGCCAACGTGGGATTTGGTCTTATTTACCGCTAGAATCTCATTCTCTTGTCGGGGTGTAGCGCAGCCTGGTAGCGCAACTGGTTTGGGACCAGTAGGTCGGACGTTCGAATCGTCTCACCCCGACCATCAGATCAAGTAAAGGCCCTTTCAGGCCTTTTTTGTTTTTTAGATCAGATCAACACCCGTCTTGGCCGCGATCTCTTCGCGACTCACGCCAGGGGCCAATTCCACCAGCTTCAAGCCTTCGGGCGTCACATCCATCACGGCCAGATCCGTGATGATGCGATTGACCACGCCCACGCCGGTTAACGGCAAGGTGCAGTTCGGCAGAATTTTCAGATCGGTCGAGCCGTCTCTCTTGGTGGCGATGTGTTCCATCAGCACCACGACGCGGCCCACGCCAGCGACCAAATCCATGGCACCGCCCATGCCCTTGACCATCTTGCCGGGGATCATCCAGTTGGCCAGATCACCTTGGCTGCTGACCTGCATCGCACCCAAAATGGCCAGATTGATCTTGCCGCCCCGGATCATGCCGAAGCTGTCAGCACTGCTGAAAAAGGCCGAGCCCGGCAGCGTGGTGACGGTTTGCTTGCCAGCGTTGATCAAATCGGCGTCCACGGCGTCTTCAGCCGGGAATGGGCCGATACCGAGCAAGCCGTTTTCGCTTTGCAGCCAGACTTCCATGCCAGTGGGCACGTGGTTGGCGACCAAGGTCGGCAAGCCGATACCGAGGTTGACGTAGAAGCCGTCTTGCAGCTCTTGGGCTGCGCGGGCAGCCATTTCATCGCGGGTCCATGCCATGTTGTGACTCCTCGGCTCAGATAGTTTTGCGGATGGTGCGCTGTTCGATGCGCTTTTCCGGGGTGGTGTTGAGCACGATACGGTGCACAAAAATGCCGGGCAGATGGATCTGATCCGGATCAAGTTCGCCGATCTCAACGATCTTTTCGACTTCGACCACCGTCAGCTTGCCGGCTTGGGCAACGTTCGGGTTGAAGTTGCGTGCCGTCTTGTTGAAGATCAGGTTGCCTGACTTGTCAGCGATATGCGCCTTGACCAGTGAGACTTCTGGCGTCAAGGCACGCTCCATGACGTACTTGTGACCGTCGAACTCACGGATTTCCTTGCCGTCAGCCACGATGGTGCCCACGCCGGTCTTGGTGAAGAAAGCCGGAATGCCTGCGCCGCCGGCGCGCAGCTTTTCAGCCAGCGTGCCTTGGGGGGTGAATTCCAGCTCCAGCTCGCCGCTCAGGTACTGACGCTCGAACTCTTTGTTCTCGCCCACGTAGCTGGAGATCATCTTTTTGATCTGCCGAGTGCTGAGCAACTTGCCCAAACCGAAACCATCGACCCCGGCGTTGTTCGAGATCACCGTCAGATCCTTGACGCCAGTGGCTTGCAGCGCATCAATCAGCGCCTCAGGAATCCCGCACAGGCCGAAACCACCGACCGCCAACAACTGACCGTCCCTGACGATACCGTCGAGTGCCGCAGCGGCGCTCGGATAAACCTTGTTCATGGCATTGCGCTCCGAATGACAACCTGACAACCGCCCGAAGACGTGGGCGGACCAGACGAAGCGTACTACGTAATCACATACGTATTGAGTACGTAGAATTGACTACGTTGGACTACACCAGCAAGGCGGCAAAGGCCTCGGCCGGCATGGGGCGGCCGAAGTGATAGCCCTGGGCATAACCACACTGACGGTTGTGCAGCAGATCGCGCTGCTCGATGGTTTCAACCCCCTCGGCCACGACCCGCAAATTCAGGCTGGCAGCCATGGCCAAAATGGCTTCGATCAGCGCAGTCGCGCTGGCATCTTGGACGCAATGGCGAACAAAGGACTGGTCGATCTTGATCGTCTCGACCGGAAAACGGCGGATATAGCTCAGGCTCGAATAGCCGGTGCCGAAATCATCGACCGTGAAGTGCACTCCCAATTGGCGCAGGCACTGCATGGCGGTTTCAATACCAGCGTCGTCCTGAAGCAAGATGCTCTCGGTCAGTTCCAGCTCCAACAGCTCGGGCGGGAAACCGGTTTCCTCCAAAACCGCCGCGACCACTTGGCACAAGTTCTGATGTCGAAACTGGTAGGCCGACAAATTCACCGCTAAGGAGATCGACGTTTGACCAGCACGCTGCCAGCGCACCGCTTCGGCACAGGCTTGGCGCAGCACCCACTCGCCCATCGGCGCAATCAAACCAGTTTCTTCGGCCACGGGGATGAACTCACTCGGCGGACACAGTGAGCCATCCGAGCGCACCCAGCGGATCAAAGCCTCCGCACCCACGATATGGCCGGTACGCAAATCGACTTGGGGCTGAAAGTGAACCCGAAACTCGTTTTGATCGAGCGCCCGGCGTAACTGCGCTTCCAGACGGGTGCGCAACTGCACCGCTTGGTCCATGCCCGGCGTAAAAAACCGGGCGTTGTTTTTGCCGCCAGCTTTGGCCTCATACATCGCGGTGTCGGCTTTGCGAATGAGTCCGGCCGCCGTGGCGCTATCGTCGGGATAGGTCGCGACCCCGATGCTCACGCCAAGGAAAAACTGATCGTTCAGGATGTCAAAGGGTGTTTTGAAGGCCGCGAGAATGTCTTTCGACCGGCGGGTGATGGTGCTTACATCACACCCTGAACACAGGACGGCAAATTCGTCGCCACCCAAGCGGGCCAATACATCGTCCTCGCCCAAGATGCGCCGCAGGCGCTCGGCCACCTTGTTGAGCAGTTGATCGCCTTGTTCGTGGCCCCAAGCATCGTTGATGAGCTTGAAGTTATCCAGATCCAAGATCAGCACACTGAGCATCAAAGCGTTGCGTTGTGCCACAGCCACCGCTTGCCCAAGTCGATCCAGAAACAGCACCCGATTGGGCAAGCCCGTCAGGGCGTCGAAATGCGCCACGATGTCTAAATGATGGCGCGCCAGCTGAATCTCTTCGAGCCGCTGCGCGTTGTCCAACACCAAAGACAGCGAGTTGGCAAAACTGCGCGTCAGCAGCTCGTCTTCGGCCGAGAACGGCTCGCCGTGTGGCTTGTCACTGAGATAGATCCGACCATAAACGCGGCCCATATGCGAGATCGGCACGGCCAGCAACGAGGTCATCTTGGGGTGGTGCGCCGGAAACCCCGCACTGCGCGGATCGGTATGAAGGTTCTCAAGGCGCAGAGCCACGTCTTGCTGGATCACAACGCCCAGCAAACCTCGCCCTTGGGGGAGTTCGCCGATGTGGGCAGCCTCTTCGGCCGTCAAACCCGTGTAGACAAATTGCGCCAACCCGCCTTGGCTATCCAAGATGCCGATGGCTCCGTAACGGGCATGGATCAATTTAACCAAGGCCTCGATACCGCCTTGCAGCAAGTCACGCTCCACCGTGGTGTGCGACAACAACTGCAACATCGAGCGCGCGGCGTCGTGTAGCCCTTGCAACCGCATTGCCCAATCCGTTTTGTGCTGCCGGTCTTGCTCAATTTGCTGATTGAGCTTTTGCATTTCCTGCAACAGCCATTGCTGGCGCGCCAACAACGCTTCTAGCCAACTGGCCCGGGTCACCACCCCCACAAAAAAGCCCTGCTCATCCACCACCGGCACCGCGCTCCAGCCGTAAGCGGCCATCCCTTGACCAAGCTGGTCCAACGGGGTTTGGGGTCCGACTGACATGACCGGATTGACCAAATTGAGACGAAGTAAATCGGCAAAAATGCGCTGCGGGAACGAAGCCGTGTCTTGCTCCGTGACCAAGCCGAGAAACCTTGACGCAAGCTCGTCAAGCTCGTCAGCGGTGGGCTCCTCAAACACGGCGTAGATCACACTCGCGCCTTGGCCGAGCCGCTCCGGCTTGTAGCGTTCGTCGGCATGCACCCGCATCACGCGACCTTGGCACAACGCATCTAAAGCCACCAACGGCTGATTCATGTCATGGGCCGCCACCCTTATTCCCCCGACTCTTCGATCAACATTTCGACCGAAATTTCAAGCTGCATGATTTCCTCGGCACCCATGGCAGGCTTGATATGGCGCAGCACAAAAGCCAGCAAACGATCGCGTGGAATGCGCCGCAACAGCGCTTGGCGCACCAAGATGTCTTGGATGATGTCGTCCTCGATGGGAATGTGCTCAAAGGGAAACGCCGTCAGCAGATCCAAGGCTTTGCGCAGCGCCACGCAACCAATCGGCGCATTGCGCCCCACGACCAAGCCGTCGCGGATGAGCGGCAAAACAAACTCATGCGCTTTGGCCTTGATGATCTGTTGATTTTTGTGGGATGACATGCAGCCTCGCTGGGTTTATCGACCATGTATCCCCCTTTTGGGGGATATGAACCAAGTGCGAAACTTACTTGATTTTGACAAGCCATGTCCTATAAACCTTCTTTTTTGATCGACTATCGCACCGCCTTTGAGCTCGCCCCCATCGGCTTGGTGCTGTCAAGCCATCGCACCATGGTTGATTGCAATGCCCGCATGCTGGCCATGTTTGGGGCTGAACGGACTCAGCTTATCGGCCAATCTTTTGGCATGCTCTACCCCACGGACGAAGAATTCGAGCGCACGGGGCAGCGCATCGTCGCAAGCCTAGATGACAGCGGGCATTACGCCGATGAACGCATCATGAAACGTGCGGGCGGTGTGGTGGCGGGTGAGCTTTTCTGGTGCCACGTCTCCGGTCGAGCCCTGGACCCCGCTCAGCCCCATGCTGCGGGCATTTGGGCCTTTGAAGACCTTTCCAATCGCCGCAGCGTGGGGGTGGCGTTGACCGCCCGGGAGCGCGAAATCGCCGCCCTGCTTATCGAAGGCCTGACCAGCAAGCTCATCGGTCGCAAGCTCGGCATCAGTCCACGCACCGTCGATGTCTTTCGCGCTCGACTGATCCGTAAAACCGGGGCCAGCTCGACCCCGGACTTGGTTCACAAGCTGCTGGCGGGTTCGGGTTCCGAGCCGGTTTGAGTCGTTGGCGTGGCTTGAGCTTGCAGATCTTGGTCGATCAGATACAGGCGGGTGTCGAATTCAAGCTGGTGATAGTCGGGCAGCATGTGCTGGCACAGAGCGTAAAAAGCCGAGTCATGTTCGCGCTCTTTCAGGTGCGCCAACTCATGCACCACGATCATCGCCAGCATGGGCTCCGGAGCCAGCCTGAACAAGCGGGCGATGCGGATCTCGCGCTTGGCCTTGAGCTGCCCGCCTTGCACCCGTGAAATACGAGTGTGGGTGCCCAAAGCCTGCTGCGTCAGGCGCAGCGTGCCGTCAAACACCACTTTGCTCAGCGGCGGTGCGCTGCGCATGTAGCGCGCCTTCAGGGCTTGAACATGGTCATAAAGCGCCCGGTCGGTGCGGATGTCGTGGCTCTCGGGGTAACGCTGGCGCAGCCGCTCACCGAGCTTGCCTTGGTCGATAAGTTGGCGCACTTGATCAATCAAGGGCTGGGGATAGCCGTTTAACACGCTCAAAACAGATTTTTCCATGGCGCGGCATGATGCCAGCCCATGACCCGTGACACCACGCCCAACTCGCCCTCCTCCCAAGCTCCCGCCGCTCCAACTCTTTGGCGCGGCTACCTTGCCGCTGGCGGCGTGGTGCTGATCTGGACCGGCTTCATCTTGATGTCGCGCTTTGGCGGCAAAACCCATCTCACCCCTTGGGACATCCTCGCCCTGCGCTTGGGCACGGCCAGCTTGATCTTGTTGCCGCTGTCGCTCAACTTGCCGCGCACGCTTTACGTTGACCTCTTGCGTGATGGCCGGCTCTGGTTGCTGGCGCTGCTGGGGGTGTTGCTTTACGGCGTACTGGTCTACGCCGGCTTCAAAACCGCTCCAGCCGCGCACGTGGGCATCTTGCTGTCGGGGCTACAGCCCTTTTTGATCGCCTTGGTGACGTGGGGCTTGCTGCGTGTACCGCCCTCCCGGCAAACCCGCCTTGGCCTGATCGGTATCGGTCTGGGCTTGCTGTGCGTGGCGTGGCCGCTGGTGTGGAGCCCCGACTTGCTGATCGGTGACGGGTTGGTGTTGGCCGCATCCATCACGTGGGCGTTTTACAGCGTGCTCAGCAAGCGCTGGAGCTTCGAGCCGTGGCTGCTGACGCGCTTTGTGGCGCTGGCCTCAGCGCTGGTGTTTTTACCGATCTACGCCCTCTTTCTGCCCAAAGCGCTGGGCAGCGTGCCGCCGTCGATGCTGCTGATGCAAGGCCTTTACCAAGGCATCGGCCCGACCATTTTGGCCATGCTGCTGTTTCTCAAAGCCGTCCATATCCTGGGGCCGCAACGCACCGGGGCCATGATCGCGCTCGTGCCCGTGCTGGCTGGCGTCAGCGCCGCCCCGCTGCTGGACGAAGCCCTGAGCCTATCGCTGCTCGGCGGACTGGTCTTGGTGTCTTTGGGGGCTTGGGTGGCGGTACGACCGGCAGCTGCCTGAGGCAGGCCCATCCAATAAGATGCCGCCCTTGTTCTTGTCGCGCCCTCGCCCGTGGTTTCTCACAATTCTTCGTCTCGCTACAGCACCACCCTCACAGCGGGGGCGTTGATGTTGCCCGAGAGCCGCCGTGTGGCGGCGCTCTTGCTCACGATGCCGAACCGTCAAGCGTGGGGGCATGCCTTGCGTGTGGATAACGTGTTGCAGAAAAATACGCCCGCCACCGCCATGCGTTTGGGGCGAGTGATTCGCACCCGACTGGAAACCTTGCCCGAGGCCGGTTGGCTTTTGATCGCCCAAGGGCCCCAAGAGGCTGCGCTCCAGAGTTTGTTGGCGGCGGCGATGTTGCACAGCCGGCTGCTCACGGACTTCATGCGTGACGTCGTGGCGGCGCACCACCACAAACTCGACACTGCGTTGTCCCGCCAAGATTGGGGCCCCTTTCTGGCCGACTGCGCAGCCCGTGATCCGGCAAGTGCTCGCTGGAGTCGGTCCACCCAAACCAAGCTTTGGCAGGTGCTGATACGCATCCTGACCGAAGGTCGCTATCTGGAATCGGCGCAAACACTGCGCTTGCGCTCCCCCAGCTTGCACCCCGATGTGCGTCGCATGCTTGAAAAAAGCGGCCACACACCCTTGATTCACACCTTGAACTTGGAGCTGCGCCCATGAGCCTCAGTTTTGAAGACCGGCTCAACCGCATTCTGCCCCGCATCACCGCTGACGACTTCCTTCTCAACAAGGGCCTCGGTAACGAAATCGGCTTCTGGATCTTCGACTACCCGCCGGAGCAGGAATTGGCGATGCGCGCGTTCATCACCGACGTGATCAAACCCGCTTTAGCCAAGCGCGTGCCGACGCTGCGCGCCGACACCATCGACCTCTTCGCGCTGATCATCGACATCCTCAAAGAGCGCGGTTTGCTCGATAAAGCCTTGAAGATGCAGGCCGACAAGGGCGATGAGGTCCTCATGGCTGCGCTGCGCCCGGTGCTCAAGGAAGAAAAGCTGGCTCAACGCATCACCGAGCGCATCCACCCGGCTGAACTCGATCTTCTGATGCTCACGGGCATCGGCTCGGCTTATCCGCTGCTGCGCAGCAACACCTTGCTGTCGTCCCTGCACCCAGTGATGCAACGCACGCCGCTGCTGATGTTCTTTCCAGGGCGCTACAACGGCTTCTCGCTTAGCCTGTTCAACCAACTGGCTGACGACCATTACTACCGCGCCTTCCGCTTATGCTGATCAAAGACCTCTTCGTCAAACCCATCGACCGCCCGATCAATGGCGTCATCAAGGCCGACCAGCGCGACGCCGAGAGCATTTGGCAGGAGCTGGACGAGTACGTTGTCACCAAGCAGCTCACCGAATACTTCCGCAAGTTTTTTGACGCCTACCTCGCGGCGGCTGACAACCCCAACGACCCCGTGTTGGCGGCGCGCATGGGGGTGTGGGTGTCGGGCTTCTTCGGCTCGGGCAAATCGCACTTCATCAAGATCTTGTCGTATCTGCTGGAGAACCTTGAAGCGCACAACGCGCTCACCGGGGAAAGCCGACGGGCTGCGGCGTTTTTTGATGAACGCAAGCTCAAAGACGCCATGCTGCTGGCCGATGTGCAGCGCGCCACCCGGGGCAGCGCCGATGTCATGCTGTTCAACATCGACGCCAAGGCCGACAGCAAGTCCGACCGCGACGTGATCTTGCAGGTGTTCCTGCGCGTCTTCAACGAAAAGCTCGGCTACTCGGGCGATGCACCACACATCGCCGAGATGGAGCGTCATCTGGTGAGCAAAGGGGCCTTTGAGCTCTTCCAGCAAGCGTTCGAGCAGCGCAGCGGCTCGACTTGGTTCAAGGAACGTGACTCGTTCGACTTTCTGCGCGATGAGATCGTGGCCGCCTTGTCCGAAGCGCTGAAGATGTCGCCCGAATCGGCGGGTAGCTGGTTTGACAACGCGCGTGACACCTACAAGATCAACATCGAGAGCTTCGCCAAGCTGCTGCGCGAGCACCTCGACACCCAACCGGCCGGGCACCGGGTGATTTTTTTGGTGGACGAGGTGGGGCAGTTCATCGGTGCCAACACCCAGTTGATGCTGACGCTGCAAACCATCACCGAGCAACTCGGCACGCTCTGCCAAGGCCGGGCGTGGGTCATCGTCACCAGCCAAGAAGACATCGACGCTGCGCTGGGCGACGCCAACAAGGCCAAGAGCCAAGACTTTTCCAAAATCCAGGGCCGCTTCCATACCCGCTTGTCGCTGGCCAGTTCCAACACCGACGAAGTGATCGGTGAACGCCTGTTGGCCAAGACGGAAGACGCACACCGCGCGTTGCGCACGGTGTTCGAGCGTCAGTCCGACATCATCAATAACCAACTCTCCTTCGTCGGTACCAGCGTCAACCTGCGCGGCTACCGGGACGCGGCGGAATTCGTGGCGATCTACCCGTTTGCGCCCTATCAGTTCACGCTCTTGCAAAAAGTGTTCGAGTCGATCCGCCGCGTAGGTGCCACCGGCCAGCATCTTTCAAGGGGCGAGCGCTCGCTGCTTGATGCCTTCCAGTCGGCCACCCGCCGCAACGCCGACAAGGGCCTTGATGCGTTGGTGCCGCTTTTTGATTTCTACCCCTCCATCGAGAGCTTTCTCGACACCAGTGTCAAACGCGCCATCGACCAAGCCGCCGACAACACCGCCTTGCAGTTGCCGCAGGATCTGCAACTGCTCAAGGCGCTGTTTTTGATCCGCTATGTCGCTGAAGTGCTCAAGCCCACGCTCGACAACTTGGCCACCCTCTGTCTGGAGCAGATCGACGCCGACAAACTTGCGCTCAAGCGTGGTCTGCAAGCCAGCTTGGAACGCCTCGAAGCGCAAAAGCTGGTCAGCCGCAACGGCGATCAGTGGTTCTTTCTGACCAACGAAGAACGCGATGTGGCCCGCGAGATTGGCCATATCGGGGTGGCGGTGGCCGAAAAGAACCGTTTGCTGGCCGACATCGTCTTTGAGGAAATCCTCAAAGGCCAAACCAAGGTACGCCACAAGGACACCAAAGGGGACTACGAATGCAACCGCTTGCTTGACGGTGCGCCCTACAAGCAAGCCCACCATCCGCTCACGCTGGAACTGCTCAGCCCCCTCGGGGATGACTACGAAGCGTTCAGCGAGAGTCGCTGCATTTTGCGCAGCGCCGAAGGCTCGGGCCGAGCGCTGATTCGCCTTGATGAGGGCGACCGTCTGGATGTCGAGCTGACGCTTTATATGCAGATCGAAAAGTTCGTCGATAGCCCCAAAGCCAGCACCGCCACGCCCTCGCTGAAAAAGATCATGAGCGAGCGCAAGGACGAGAATCGCGAGCGCCGCAACCGCTTGGTCGGCCAGATCAGCGCGTTGATGACCGGCGGCGACTTCTACGCCAAAGGCCAAAAGATCAGCAGCAAGGCCGCCAGCCCCAGTGCGCTGCTCGACGAGCTGGTGAACTACCTGATCACCAACACCTTTCTCAAGCTGGCTTTGCTGAAGGTGCGCCAAGCGGACCCGCAGGCTGAGATCCGCGCCGTGCTTTCGGCCGACGATCTGGCGCAGCGCACCTTGGCCTTGGGCGGCGAAGAAGGCAACCCGCTGGCCTTGGCCGATGTGCGCGACTACCTCAACCTCACCGCACGCGACAAGCGGGTGTTGTTGTCGGATGTGGTGGAGCGCTACAGCGCCATGCCCTACGGCTGGAAGCCCGACGGGGAAATCGTGCTGATCGTGGCGCGTTTGTTCATGGTGGGCGACATCAAGCTCACGCTTGAAGGCACCGACCTCGACCCGAAAAGCGCCGTCGATGCCCTGACCAAACCGGCGCGCTTTCGGCAAGTCAGCCTGCTCAAGCGCAAGCAAGCCGATGCCAGCAGCCTCAAGCGCGCGCGCGACTTGTACAAGGAGCTGTTCTCGGGCCTAGCGCGTGAGGACGAAGACGGCTTGGTGGCCGATTGGCGCGAAAAACTAACGGGCTGGTCGCAGCAACTGCGCAGCTACGCCCCCCTTGCGGCGCAAAAACACCACCCCGGCACAAGCACCCTTGACACCTTGCAGGCGCGCATCCAGCAACAGCAAGCCCTGCGTGACGCCTTTGAGTACGTCGAAGCCTTGAACCGCACCCAAGACGACTGGCTGTACGCGGGCGAGGACATGGGCGATTTGAGTGCTTTTTACGATCAGCAACTGCCCACTTGGCGCAAGTTGTTGGAGGCCCTGCACCTCTTTGAAGCCAACCGGGAAGCCTTGATCAAAGATGCTCGCGCCGGTGCCGCGCTCAAAGAGCTGGACGCCTTGCGCGCCAACCCAGCGCCCTACACGCAGATCCATCGCATCGAGCCGCTCATGGCCAGCGTGCAAGCGGTCAACGACACCTTGGCCGCTGAAAAACGGGCCACCGCCCTGCAATCCATCGACACCAAAATCGCCGATGTGCAGCAAGCTCTTGATCAAACCAGCGCCGGGCCTGAGCTGAGCCAGCGCGTATTGCAGCCGCTGCAAACCCTCAAAACCCAAGTGGCGGGGCTGAGCAGCATCCCGCAGATCCTCTACTTGCAAGACCACCAAGGGGGCGAGCGCCTCGACAAAGCCATGGCCGCCATCAGCGCCGCCGCCTTGTCGATCCAAGCCGCACCCAAACCCAGCCAAACGGTTCACGCCGCTCAGCTCTCGCCCAAAACCTATCTGGAAGACGTGGCCGAGGTCGAGAACTATCTGGATGCGCTACGCACCAAGCTGCTCAGCGTCATTCAGGCCGGTCAGCGGGTGCGGGTTCAGTGAGCGGGTGCGCCGAGGGCATCGCCGTCGTCGGCTTCGGCTTCCGGCCAAAGCGCCGGAAAGTAAAAACGCAGCGCGTGCAGCGGCAGACCCAAGCGCACAGCCCCTTGGGGCGTGTCGCTTGTCAGCAAGCGGCGCTCAAGCAGCGCCTTCAGCAGCGAGCCCGCTGTGCGCTCGGCCAAGCCGGTCATGGCTTTGAATTCGCCGCGCGCCAGTGCAGCGTCGGTGACGAACAGGTAGTGCAGCGGGCGCAGCGCCGCCATGCGGACACCTGTACGCACGCCCGAGCGCAGCGTCTGCTCCTCATAGGCCAAGCAAGCGGCGATGCGCCGCTCCATATCACCCAGCTTGAGCAGCCCCGCCATGAAGGTGACTTGGTCTTGGCAAATCGACAGCACATAGCTGATCCAGTCCACCAGCGCACGCTGACTCAGGTTGCCTCGGCCGTCCAAGTCACCCCGGCGCGATTCATCGGCAGCGGCCAGCAGCGCGTAGTACTGATCGGTGCTGCGGGCGAAGCCGCGCAGCGGCGACCACAGCCCGCCGGTGTAGCCCAGTGCCGTCATCAAGGTGTGGGTGTGCAACCGCATCACCCGGCCGTTGCCATCGACAAAGGGATGGATCCAGCCCAGCCGGTGATGCGCGGCCGCCAAGGCCAGCAGCGCGGCCTCTCCACGGCGTGTGCCGCCATAGACGGCACCCCAGCGCTGCAAAAAGCTCGGCACGGCCGCAAACGCCGGGGCGATGTGTTGGCCCACACTGACCTCACGTGGGCGCAGTTGCCCGGGCACGATCACTTCGCCATCGGGCGTGCGCAAATCATCCGGTGGCAGCCGACTGAACAGCGTGTGATGCAAGTCCGTCACCGCTTCTGGTCCATAGAGCCGCAGCGCGCCCTCGGCCCCGGCGTAGCGCGCTTCGAGCGCGATTTCAGCCTCGATGTGCGCCACCGCCAGCCGTTGGCGGGTCGCCAGTTCGCGGTCGGCCGAGAAGTCACGCCGCAGGGCTTGATCCATCTCGAACGGTCGGGTGTGCTGCCCTTCGATGCGGTTGGAGTGGTACGAGTTCATGCTGCGCAGCAGCGCTCGCAGCCCCGATGGCACAGTGGTGCCGCTCAGTTGCAGGGCCGAGCGGGCCAAGTCATGCGCTTGCACCAGCAGCGGTTGCTGCGCCGCATCGGACGGCATCAGCGGTTCGAACGGGTGGATGGAGTGGTACAAATTGCTCATGATTTGCCAACATTCAGGCATCGCCAAATGCTTGTCGTAAAACGATTATCCTTGATGAATGCGGCATCTTTTGCCAACATTTCTGCACCATGAATAAATCCAATCTCAAGAAATACGCCCCCGCCGCTCGGCGCGACTTCATTGCCAGCGTGACGCAGCGTGCGCAGTTGTTGGGCATCAGCTTGGGGGTGGGTGGCGCGCAGGCGGGCAAGGTGTTGGCTGAGCCCTGCGAGGTGCATGGTGAGGTGGCGTTGATTGCCGGTCGCCCGTGGCCGGCCCATGTGCAGGGTCAGCGCGAGATGTTGCTTGAGCGCTTCGCCCGCGACGGCTATCACGCCACGTTGGAGGCCATTGCCTACACCTGGTTCAACCGCCTGGCCGCCCTGCGCTACATGGAGCTGCACGACTACCTGGGCCACGGCCGGCGCGTGCTGAGTCACCCCGAAGGGGGGCTGTTGCCTGAGGCGCTGGCGCATGCGCTTGAGTTGGCAGAAAACGGTGATTTGCCGGGTTTGCGGGCGGACAAGGTGCGCGAACTGAAATTGACCAACCAAGACGGCGAGCTGTATCGCCGGGTGTTGTTGTCGCAGTGCAATGCGCTGCACCGGGCGATGCCTTTTTTGTTTGAGCGCTTGGACGACGAGACCGAACTGCTGCTGCCCGACAACTTGCTGCTGAGCGACGCCATCGTCGCCAAGCTCGTAGTCGAGATCCCTGAAGAGGACTGGACCGAGGTCGAAGCCATCGGCTGGCTCTATCAGTTCTACATCAGCGAGAAGAAGGACGAAGTCATCGGCAAGGTGGTCAAGAGCGAGGACATCCCTGCCGCCACCCAGCTCTTCACGCCCAACTGGATCGTGCAGTACCTGGTGCAAAACAGCGTGGGCCGCCTGTGGCTGATGGCCAACCCCACCAGCCTGCTTGCCAGCCAGTGGCCCTACTACATCCAGCCGGCCGAGCAGACGCCCGAGGTGCAGGCCCAGCTCGACGCACTGATCCAGACCCGCATCCGCGAGGACGGCGAGGCGCTCAACCCCGAGTCCATCACCGTGCTCGACCCGGCCTGCGGCAGTGGCCACATCCTGGTGGTGGCCTACGACGTGCTCAAGGCCATCTACCTAGAGCGTGGCTACCAGCCCCGGGCCATCCCGCGCTTGATCCTGGAGAAGAACCTCTACGGCCTGGACATCGACGACCGCGCCGCCCAGCTCGCCGCCTTCGCCCTGCTGATGAAGGCCAGAGCCGACGACCGCCGCCTGTTCAACGACCCGCCCAAACTCAACGTGCTGAGCCTGCAAGAAAGCAAGGGCCTGGATGCAGCCGCCCTCACCCAAGCCCTCAACGCCGTTCGTGCCACCGCCCCCACCGTTCGTGCTGAGCTTGTCGAAGCACATGTCATCCGCCAACTGCTCACCACTTTTGAGCACGCCAAAACCTTCGGATCCCTGATCCAAATCCCCCCCGCCCTCACCGCCCAACTCGCCCTAATCACCCCCGTTTTGCAACAAGCCCTGCAATCCGGCGACCTCTACGCCCAACAAGCCGCCAAGGATGTGTTGCCGCTGGTTTGGCAGGTGTTGGTGCTGGGGATGCAGTTTGATGCGGTGGTGACGAATCCGCCGTATATGGGCGGAAAGGGAATGAATCAAGGACTTAAGGACTTCGCTACCGAGAATTTTGAGAGCGCAAAATCAGACCTCTTTGCGATGTTTATCGAGCGTGGATTTGGCTCGTGCAAGTCTACAGGCTTCCTTGGTATGGTGACGATGCAGAACTGGATGTTCTTGTCATCGTTTGAAGTAATGCGAAGTCAACTTCTTGCGAACCGTACAATTTCAAATTTGATACAGATCGGGTACAACAGTTTTCCAGAGTTGAATTCCAAAGTCGCTCAAGCCTGCGCATTCTCTCTAATGGTGAGGCGAGTAGAGAAATATTCTGGCTGTTATGTTGATCTCAATTCGGCGTCGCAGTCTGCCGACAAGCGAGATGTGTTCTTGTGTCGAACTGCCGCTGAATCATATAACGCTATTCAAAATAACTTCAGTGTAATACCTGGAAACCCAATAGCGTACTGGTTGAGCGAGAGAGTTCGCCGTGCGTTCCTCTCCGGAACGGCGCTTGAAAAGGTCGCCAGTCCTCGGCAAGGGCTTGCGACAGGAGAGAATGCGCGTTTCGTTCGAAGTTGGTCTGAAGTTTCAGCCTCCAATACAAGCTTTCGCGAATCGTCGGTGGTCAGTTCTTTTGCCTCGCTGAAGCGATGGTTTCCATACAACAAGGGGGGAGACTCGCGGAAGCGGTACGGGAATCAAGAGTTTTTGGTTGACTGGGAATCTGATGGAAAGCGAATTCGGACATTTTTTGACGATGCTGGAAAGTTGCGTTCCAGGCCTCAGAACACTGAGCATTACTTTAAATCGTCGGTGTCATGGTCAAAGATTAGCAGTGGCATTCCATCATTCCGCTACTTTCCTTCTGGATTCATCTTTGACGTTGCCGGAACGTCGATATTTTCCGATGATAACGCCCTTCTATTCGGCATACTGGGATTTTCGAATTCAATAGTTGCCCGGGTGTTTCTTCAGGCGACTTCTCCCACGCTAAATCTTGAGGTGGGCCATATATGTGCGCTGCCGTTTAAGGCGCTGAAAACCTGCTTAGACTGCGTCGGCAGGGCCGTTGATATATCAAGGGCAGACTGGGATCACTTTGAGGTTAGCTGGGGTTTCGTTGCGAACCCAATGGTGATGCACGCTGGAGCGGCTATTGCTGATATTGGATCTGAGTCATCAGATCTGAACGGGACTATTCAGAAGGCATGGCAGGATTGGGCAGCGAGTTGTGTTCGTGCAATAGAGGAGTTACGGCACATCGAGGAGGTAAACAATCGGCTATTCATCGAAGCCTACGGGCTTCAGGACGAACTTCGCCCCGACGTCACCGCAGATCAAATTACGCTCGCCCGCGCTGACCGGGAGAAAGACTGCCAGCGCCTGATTTCCTACGCCATCGGCTGCATCATGGGCCGCTACAGCCTGGACGAACCGGGCCTGATCTACGCGCACGCCAACAACGTCGGGTTCGACCCGAGCCGCTACGAGAAGAAATTCCCGGCCGACGACGATGGCATTGTGCCGATCACCTTTGAGAGCTGGTTCGAGGACGACGCCGCCAGTCGCGTGCGGGAGTTTGTGCGGGCGGTGTGGGGCGCGGAGACGCTGGAAGAAAATATGGTTTGGTTGGCGGAGAGTTTGGGTGCCAAGGGGGGTGAGACGGCGGATGAAACGATTCGGCGTTATTTGGCTGACAAATTCTTCAAGGACCACCTGCAAACCTACAAAAAGCGCCCGATCTACTGGCTTTTTAGCAGCGGGAAACTTGGCGCATTCCAAGCCATCGTCTACCTGCACCGCTACTTTGACGGCACCCTCGCCCGCATGCGGGCCGAATATGTACTGCCCCTGATCGGCAAACTGCAAACCCGCGTCGAAAGCCTAGAAGCCGACATCCTTAGCGCCAGTTCTACGGCTGCCCGCACCAAGCTCAACAAGCAGCTTGAAAAACTCAAGAAACAACACCTCGAACTGCACACCTTTGAAGAAAAACTGCGCCACCACGCCGACATGCGCATCTCGCTTGATCTGGACGACGGCGTGAAAGTTAACTACGGCAAGTTTGGCGACTTGCTGGCGGAGGTGAAGGCCATCACAGGTGGAAAGGACGACGAATGAAAATCAAATCGCTGCATTTCAACGCGGTCGGGCCGTTGCAGGACGAGTCCTTTGACTTGACTGATGACTGGACGGGTGGCATCCATACCCAGGTGCTGCTGTCGGGGCCGAATGGCTGCGGCAAGTCCACCGTGCTGCGTGCCGTGGCGATGCTCTGGGAGGCGGCGGGGTACTGGCTGGATCAGCGCAAGCAACTGCCCAAGAATCACCCCGTGAGACTCTGGCTGCAACGCTGGGGTGGCGTCGGTGTGGTTTTGGCCGATACCGGTGTGACTGGGGATGCCCATACACCGCTGGGCCTATTTTTTGGCGATGCGAGTGGGTTTGCTGAGTTGAAGAAGACCCATCTCGATGTGCATTGGCTGGGTGAGTCGGTGGTGCGCGGTGCGGTGGGCGCGCCCAGGAAGACGCTGGTCGTGCCTGAAGAGCATTGGTTGACCAAGTTCTCTGACGCGCGCAAGAAGATGATTCTTGGCTTTGATGGCACGGCCCTGCCCAACATCGTTTTCATGGACGCCGAGGAACGCCGCTGGGTCACGCCGAAAAGGCGAGTCGGAGAGTTTCTGGCCGAGTCTCCGCAGCTGCGCTGGTTGCCGCGTTATCTGGCAACCGACGACTGGGACAGCCAGCTCGAAGCCTCGCTCATCAACCTCAAGCTGACCCACGAAGCCAAGTTCAAGAAGGTGCTGAGCGACCTGAACGCTTTTTTGTTTGACAAGAGCATCGAATCCGATATGCCAGAGGGCAGCAATCGGCTACGAGTTAGGCTCAAAAGCGGGAGCAAGGGTTTCATCACGCTGGATGATCTGAGCGCCGGTGAACATCAGGCGCTGATCATGATCTACCTGATTGCGCGCTGGGCTGAAAAGGGCTGCGTGGTGCTGATCGATGAGCCGGATCTGTATCTGCATCCGTCGCTGATTTCGCTGCTGCTGTCGCGTCTGGAAAACATGGTGCGCGAGCTGGGGGGGCAGTTGCTCATCACTTCGCATATTCGGACGGTATGGGATCGATATGAAACCGCCGGTCGGCGCATCGAACTTGGGGCGCAACATCCATGACCAAGGTTGAAGAGAGTCGCCAACGGATCTTGGCGTCGATCGGTGCCACGGGCCGTGCCGCGCTAGTGGTGGAAGGCGTGGATGATCTGGATGCCTTCCGCTTGTTGCTGAACAAACGCGATAGAAACTGGGAAAGCCGTTGGGTACTGGAGCAGGCGCAAGGCAAGAAAAACGCCAAAGCACTGGCAGCACTAGTGAAAGATAAGTATCCCCAGTGGCGGATCATCATCGATCGAGATGAAGCCACGGCAGAGGAGCTAAGTACCCTGCAACAAGAGCTGCCCAACCTGAAGCCTCTGCCACGCTTCTGCATCGAAAGTTATGTGAGTGACCCTGCGGAGCTGTGGGAGGCACTGCCGGTGGCCATCAAGCCCAGCAAGCCGGATGCCTTCGCGCAGTTTTATGCCGAGCTGACAGGCCCGCTGTCCGACTGGCGCCGGCATGCCGCACTCTGGAACGTCATCAATCCGCTGTGGTCGAGGTTGAGGGCGGAAGGGTTTAACGACCAAGTCTTGCAGCCAGACCAAGTGCCAGACGATGCCACCTTGCGAAGCACGCTCACGACTTGGTCCGATGTGGTGAATGCGGAGCGGGTCTTTGCGGCGTTTGAGGCTGAACAGGCACGCGTCGCAGCGCTCGACGAAACCACGTTCGTGCGAACCACGCTCTATGCCAAGAAGTTCTATCCCCTGGTGGTTCATCAGGTGCTGAATCGCTGGATCGGACAACGAAGTGAAAAAGCTCACCGGACGGCCCTGTTTCAAACTCTGCCGCTGCCGGCCGATCTGGAGCCGATCTGGAACTGGATGGGATTGGCATGAGTTCAGACAAGCGACTCACCGAAGCGCTGGCAGCGGCATTTACCAATCAGCAAGCGGTTTTCTGGCACGACGTTGATCAGGAGTTCTCGGCGATGCTGCCGAACCTGAATCTGGGCGAGCAGGTCGAAATCGTGCAACTCGATAAGCGCGCGGCGCTGCACGTCAAGCTCGATGTCGAGGCCAACTTGGCCGCCGGTGGCCAGCGGCGCTGGCTGTTCTATAGCAACCAGCCCGAGCCCGAACCTGCCAAGGACTGGTTGCTGGATATTCGCCTGCGGGCCAAGACGTTCAGGGCGGACAGCACCTCGATGCTGCTGGAGGAGCTGGGTTTGAGTTCGCTGACGCTGGCTCCGCATCTGAAGTTGCGCCGCAAGTTCTTGCGCGCCAAGGACCGGGTCGAGCGGCTCAAACGGCTGGTGTTGCCCAGCGATGACGCCGAAGCTTTGGACCGCAAGATGATCGCCGTGCTGCTGCGCAGCGATGAGTCCGACGTGCTGGCTCTGGCCATGCATGTGCTCAAAGACTTGCCCTTGTCGGTTGGCGTGCTGGTGGATGTGGTGCCCAAGAGCTGGAGCGAGATCGTTGCCAACGAGCTGGACGGGGCCTTCTGGCTGATGATGGCGCGGCACTTGGGCTACCAAGAAACCACACCCGCACTGCCGGACTTGCTGGTTCGGATGTTGGTGACAGACTTGGTGCGCAACCTGCGTGGACCCTGCCCGCCTGAGCTGGTGCATCTGGTCTTGCCCGACAAAGTGCTTGCGGCCAATGCCTCGGTGCTGGCCGGGCGTTGGCGTAGCGATTTGCATGGGCATGCATCCTACGCAGAGCTGTCGGCGGTGATCGCACAGACGCTGGCGCTCAGTACACGCTTGGCAGCACTGAGCCCTGAAATCTTGGCCGAAGCCATGACCTTTGCCGTGCTTGATCAACTCATCATCGCGGCGCTCAAGGCCCGCGTGATCCGTCAAGGCGGTGCCGCGTTGGAGGGCGTGCGCGCTTTGGCCGGCCGCCGCCGAGACGGGCCGTGGGTCAGTCGGCTGCTGGCAAGCACGAGTGACTCGACCCGAGCCCTGGGGGCTTGCTATGACGCCCTCGAAGCTGCGGCTGAGTTTTTAGCCCTCAAGGAGCGCCACGCCCAAGGGCTGAGTTTTGCCAGCGCGGCCGACGCCGTCGAGCGCTATCGCCACGAGTTGTTCAAGTTTGACCAGCTCTACCGCCGGGTTCATCACGCCGCAGCGCAGGTTGAACCCATGGGCTGGGGCTTGCTGCATGAACTGCGTGATGGGGTCGAGAGCGCCTACGCGGGCTGGTTCATGCCTCAGCTGTCTCTGGCTTGGGACACCTTGCTGGCGGGTCCAGAGGGCTTGCTTCAGACATGGGCGCTGGCGTCGGCCGCGCCCCAACAATACTTTTTCGAAGACCGAGTCGCCAAGGGGCTTAGGGGCAGCATCAAGCGCGTGTTTGTGATCATTTCGGACGCGCTGCGCTACGAAGCCGCTGAAGAACTCGGCCGCCAGATCAACAGCAAAAATCGCCTCGTTGCGCAACTCGATGTGATGCTGGGGGTGCTGCCGAGCTACACGTCACTGGGTATGGCTGCGTTGCTACCGCACAAAACGCTGGCCTACCGAGGCACCGAAGTCTGGGCAGATGACCAGCCGACAGCGAGTCTAGAGGCGCGTGACGCTCTGCTCGCGCAGCACGGTGGCATGGCGATCAAGGCCGATGAGTTGCTGGCGCTGGGCCGGGTCAAGGGGCGCGAGCGCATCCGTGATCAGCGGATCGTGTACGTCTATCACGACCGCATCGACATGCTGGGCGACAAGCAGGTATCCGAAGGCCAGACCTTCGACGCCGTGGCTGAGACGATCAACGAGTTGCAGAGCCTTGTTCGATTCATCATCGACACCCTCAACGGCACGCTGGTCATGGTGACGGCCGATCACGGCTTCATCTATCAGGAGTCGGCCCTGGACGAAGCGGATAAGGCCGTGCTTGGCGACAAACCCGAGGGCACGCTCAAGGCCAAGAAACGCTACCTGCTCGGGCGCGATCTGCCGGCCACCGCCAAAGCTTGGCGCGGCAACACCGCCACCACCGCCGGCACGACACCGGGCGAGACCAGCTTAGACTTTTGGGCTCCCAAGGGCACGATGCGTTTTCACTTCGCCGGAGGCGCACGCTTTGTGCATGGCAGCGCCATGCCTCAGGAGGTTTTGATTCCGGTCCTGAGCGTGCGTGAAAGCGAAGCTGCCAGCGCCAAGACCCGCATGGTTGATCTGAGATTGATCGGCTCATCGAACCGCGTCGTGACCAATAAACAGCGCTTCGAGTTCATCCAAAACGAGGCGGTGTCAGAGCGCGTGCTCGCCCGCACAGTGTTGATTTCTCTGCGGGATGGCCCGGATTTGATCAGCGACGAACAAACGCTGACCTTCGATAGCTGCTCAGAACACATGAATGACTGGATCCATTCGGTCTTCCTGACCGTGCGGGCCGGCAGCTACGACCGCTTGCACGACTACCACTTGGTGGTGCGTGATGCTCAAAGCCAAGTCGAAGTAATGCAGCGCTCAGCGGTGCGCATTGACTTGGCTTTCTCAAATGATTTCTGAGGTGGGTGCAGAGATGAACACGATCAGTGCTGATATCGACACATTGCTGCCCAGGCACTTTGCGGGCAAGGTGGTCCGCAAAGATTTGACCAAACTGATCAAGGAAGGAGCCAACGTGCCGGTGTATGTGCTGGAGTATTTGCTCGGCATGTACTGCGCTTCGGACGATGAAGCCACGATTGAGCAAGGCTTGCAGAGCGTGAAACGGATCTTGGCGGAGAACTATGTCCGCCCAGATGAGGCCGAAAAGGTCAAGTCGAAGATCCGTGAAAGCGGTAGCTACAAGGTGATCGACAAGGTCACCGTCAAGCTCAACGAGAAGCGGGATGTCTATGAGGCGCTGCTGTCCAACTTAGGCGTCAAGAGTGCCGAGATTGCGGATCGCATCGTGCGCCAGTTTGAGAAGCTGCTGGTGGGTGGCATTTGGTGCATCGTGACGCTGCGCTATTCCTTCGAAGAGAACCAGAAAGGCTCGCCCTTCATCGTCGAGGATCTGAAGCCGATCCAGATGCCCAACATGGACATGCAAGCACTGTTCGAGGGCCGACGACAGTTCAGCGACGACCAATGGATCGATGTACTGATTCGCTCGACCGGCATGGAGCCGACAGCGTTCAAAAGTCGCGTGAAATGGCACTTGCTGGCCCGCATGATTCCGCTGGTCGAGAACAACTACAACTTCTGCGAACTGGGGCCACGCGGCACCGGCAAGAGCCACATCTACAAGGAAATCAGTCCCAACAGCATCTTGGTGTCTGGCGGACAGACGACGGTAGCGAACCTGTTCTACAACATGGCGGCCCGCAAAGTGGGGCTGGTGGGTCTGTGGGACTGCGTGGCCTTTGATGAGGTGGCTGGGATCAACTTCAAGGACCACGACGGCGTGCAGATCATGAAGGACTACATGGCCTCGGGCTCGTTCAGCCGGGGGCGGGAGTCGATCAACGCCAATGCTTCCATGGTGTTCGTCGGCAACATCAACCAAAGCGTCGAGTCGCTGGTCAAAACCTCGCATCTACTGGCCCCGTTTCCCGAGGCGATGATCGATGCGGCTTTTTTCGACCGTTTTCACGCCTACGTGCCGGGTTGGGAAATCCCGAAGATGCGCCCAGAGTTCTTCACCAACCAGTTCGGCTTGATCGTTGATTACTTGGCTGAGGCGCTGCGAGAGCTGCGCAAGATCAGCTTTGCGGATGCCATCGACCCACACTTCAAGCTGGGCAACAACTTGAACCAGCGCGACACCATCGCAGTGCGGCGCACGGTCTCGGGCTTGCTCAAGCTGCTCTGCCCGCATGGCGAGTTCAGCAAAGAGCAGGTGCGGGTTTGCTTGGTCTACGCCCTAGAAACCCGGCGGCGCGTCAAAGAGCAGCTCAAGAAGATCGGTGGCATGGAGTTCTACGACGTGCATTTCTCGTACATCGACCTGAGCACACAGCAAGAGCACTTTGTCTCGGTGCCTGAGCAAGGCGGGGGCGGTTTGATCCCCGAAGGTCGCTTGAACCCCGGGGTGTTGCACACCATCAGCATGGGCAGCAGCATGCCCGGTGCCTACCGCGCTGAGATCCAAGCCATCGCCGGTAGCGGCAAATTGTCGGTGTCTGGGGCGTTGTCACGCGAGCCGGTCCGGGTGGCTTTTGATTACTTCAAAGCCCATGCCCAGCGAGTTAGCGCCTCGATTCGACCGACGGAACGCGACTTTCATGTGCATTGGGTGGAGCTACAAAGCAGCGGCCCGCCCCAAGCTATCACCTTGATGAGCTTCATTGCCATGTGCTCGGCCGCTTTGGGCAAGCCCGTGCAAAGCCAAATGGTGGTGATGGGCGATATGAGTCTCGGCGGCACGATCACACAAGCGCGCAACTTGGCAGAAAGCATGCAAGTCGCCTTTGATGCTGGTGCCAAACGCATCTTGCTGCCCATGTCCAGCGTCACCGATTTGCCCACCGTACCGGGTGAACTTTTCGCCAAGTTCCAAACCAGTTTCTATGCCGATCCGGTGGATGCTGCGTTCAAAGCACTGGGCGTGGAGTAACTCAACGGCTGAGTTTTTCAATGTGCTCGACGGCATAACGCACGCCATGTTCTTGGGCCATGGCGTGCCCAAGCGCTTTGGCGCGGTTGCGGACTTCGTCTTGCTCTGCCCAGGCGATCATCTCCTTGAGCTGGTCAGCGTGGATGCGCGTGTGCGGCACCGCAGGGGGGGCCACCCCGGCGCGTGCGAGCCGGTCGGCCCAGAAGAACTGATCGCCGGCAAAGGGGATCACCACCGAAGGCACGCCCGCTCGGGCTGCCGTGTGCGAGGTGCCCGCGCCACCGTGGTGAATCACCACCTTGGTCAGCGGGAAAAGATGGTCGTGCGGCACCGCGCCGATCAGGCACATGTTGCGCGGCAGATCCATGGCGGTGATGCCACTCCAGCCCGGGAAAAACAAGGCGCGCTGACCGTCGATGGCTTCGATCAACGTGGTCAAAAGGGTGCGCTGATCAAAGCCCGCCATGCTGCCAAAGCCGACGTAGATCGGCGGCGAGCCGTCCTTGAGGAAGTTCGCCAAGGCTGGCGTGGGTTTCCACACCCCCGAAGGCGCAGACCAAGCCCCGCAGATCTGCCACAGCGAGGACCAATCCTCGGGCCGAGGCACCAGATGTTTGGAAACTCCGTAGAGGATCGGGTAATCCCGCCAAGCCTGTTGGGCCTGTTGGCGTGGCGGCGGAGCATCAGGGATGCTCACCGTGTACTGGGCTCTTTGGATCGCTTTGCGAAACATCCGCCACGACACCGCGTTGACGATTTGATGGCTAAGTCGATTGAGCCAGCCCGGCAGGCGCATGGGCGGCAAGAGCGGTGACGGAAAGTCGCGCGTGGGAGAAATCGGCCACAGGCCCAGACCGATGGCCGGCAGACTGAGATGCTCCGCCGCTGCCAAACCCACATAGCTGGCGATGCCCGAGAACAAAATCGCATCGGCTTTCATGGCCCGAGCCTCGGTCAGCACCGCTTGGAGCCACGCCGTGGTGTGTTCGTTGGCGATGCGGGCCACCGCCTTGGCCATGAGCGAGGCATCCCCACCCTCCATCATCAGCCGCGACAAAGCGCCCCCCGGAGCCACCGTGGCCTTCATGTCACCGGCCAGAGCAAGGGTCGGTACGCCCAAGGCCCTGGCCGAATCCAACGTGGATCGGTCGGCCAGCAACTTGACGGCATGACCGGCATCCATCAAACCCCGGCAAACGCCCACCAAAGGACGCGTGTCGCCTTCGGTGCCAAACGTGATCACGACATAGCGCATGGGTCGCTTCAAACCTCGTTAAGCACCATTCGGGCCGCCACCTTCGGACAGAGCCGCAGCATCTTCATCATCAAAAAGTGCCAGATCGCGCACGTTTTTTTGGACGGCCACGGCCGCAAAGAGGCTCAGTAAAAACGACATGGCGTAGAAGCCTTTTTCACTGGGTGTGAGGTCGGCATTCCAGAGTCCGACCGTCAGCAGCAGCAGCGCCAAACCCAGCGAAACCCAGCACAGCCCGAAGTAGATGCCACTCACTGAGATCCCTTCAAGGCGATCCCGGACCGACTTTTGCAAGGACACCGCCGAGAACAGCCCATACATCAAAACGGTGAAATAAAAGCCCTTCACGCTCAGCGGCATACCGGCATTCCACAGCCCGATCAGAAAGGTCAGCGCGCCAATCAGCAGCGCCGACCACGATGCCCCCACAAAAGCGCCTGTGGGACGTTGAATATGTGATTTCATGATGTTTCCTCCTCCATATCGCCTCAAGGATGCCTGCCTGCTCGCCCCGCTTGCTTTGCGCCAGATCAGCCTGCGTCAGGATAAGCTCTTGCGGCTCATGCGAACTTCGTACAGCACCACGCCGACCACAGCACAGAGCAGCATGATCGGCAAACCATCGGCACTGGGTGAGAAGGTCCAGGTGTGCGTGCGGTTCAGGGTCAAGCCGGTTTCAAGGCTTCCTTGGGCCACGATATTCACCGCAGCATGCAAAGCGAACGCGGGCCAGACCGAGCGACACGCCAAGAAGAGCTCGATGTAGAGGAACTGCATGGCCAGTATTCCCACCCACAGCCGGGGGGCCAAGGTCGCCATGGATTCATTGGTGTAGTTGGCTGAGAGCACATCCAAATAAGGCAGATGCCAAGCAAACCAGATCGTGGCCCCGACGATCAAAACCACCACATAACGAAAGCGCGCCAACAACGCAGGCATCAGATAGCCCCGCCAAGCGGACTCTTCCAGCAAAGCGAAGACCGCAATGCCGAGGAGATCACGCAGTCGTTGGTACCAAGACAAAGGCGCGGTCGAGTGATCCATGACCAAGCCCCCCATGGCCAAACCCAACTTGATCACGCACCAAACCGCAAACATGGCCAACACCGCCACCCCGATGGCAAAACGCACGGGGCGTTGCCGCAAGGCAAAGGGGTTGCTTGCTCCGAGGGTCAAGTCGATGCGCCGAAACCAGCCCGCCAGCAGCGCGGGGGCCAAGATCCACAGCAACATGCCCGGTGTGCCGCCATCGAACCCCGAAACGCCCGCAAGCGGGTCGATCACCCAGCGCGCCATGACCGCTATGGTCAAGGCCAAGGCCCCAAAAAGAAGGGGCAGCAGCAGGGCAGAAGATCGAAGTTTTTGCATGGTGGGCAAGATTTGACCATCAAGAGGCGGAGCCAGTCTATTGAGTCAACCCCCATACCCGACCCCTGGCGACCGCTGCGGCGGCATTGCGCGTTTCCACGCCGAGTTTTTCGTAGACGTGTTCGAGGTGTTTTTTGACGGTAGCGGGGCTGGAGCCAAGGATGTCGCCGATGTCGCGGTTGGTTTTGCCCCGGGTGACCCAAGCCAAGACTTCGGCTTCGCGGGGGGTGAGTTTGAAGGCTTGCATCAGGGCGTCGAGGGGGGCGCTGTCGTCGTCCTCGCGCAGGACCAAGAGCCATTGATCCTCGCCCGTGGCTTCGTGCAAGGTGAAGCGCAGGCGGTGGCGACCGGCGTTCAGTGTCAGGGATGGCGGCGGCGCAGAACCTGGCCAAGCGCCGCCCAGGCTACCCATGCTAGCCATGGTGAGGCGCTGCAACCACGCGATCAGCGCGGGCGGGGCCAAGCGGCCGTCGCTGGCAAAGTGGGTTTCGAGCAGCTGGCGCGCCAAGGCGGTTTGCCAGACAAGCCGACCGTCAGGCACCTGCACCACCAAAGTGGCATGGCCGAAGGCGTCCAAGGCGTTGCGCGCTTGGCGCTGGGCGCGGGCGCTGTGCAAGTGGGTGGCGATGCGCGCCAGCACCTCGCGCACCCGGATCGGCTTGTTGACGTAATCGGTGCCGCCAGCCGCAAAGGCCGCCAGCACATGCTCGGTGTCGGTCAGGCCGGTCATGAAAACGATCGGAATCGTGGCAGTGGCGGGTTCGGCCTTCAAGCGGCGCGCCACTTCAAAACCGTCCATGCCCGGCATCACGGCGTCGAGCAAGATCAGATCGGGCTGCGCTTGCGCGGCGCGGCTCAGGGCGGAAGGGCCGTCGGTGGCCACCAGCACGGTGTAGCCTGACTCGTCGAGCGCGTCGTGCAGCACGGCCAAGTTGTCGGGCACGTCATCAACGATCAGGATCAGATCGGTGCTGCTGCGGTCAAAGCCAAGGTCTTGGTTCATGGCGATCATGGCGATGAGGTGGGTGGCAAAGCGTGTGACAACGCTTGTTGAATCGCAGCGTCCAAAGCGTTGAGCTGGCAGGCGCGGGCCAGAAGTCGCAGCTGCGCCAAAAGCGGTCGGTGACGGTCTTCGGGGCCAAGCTCGGTATCGAGCGTATCCAAAAGACGCAGCACCCCGCGCACATGCCCCAGCGCAGCAGCCGAGCGGACCGCTTGCAGCCCTGAGCACAACGCTGAGCTCAGGGCGGGCGGCGGATCTGTGAGCAGAGCAAATATCGGCAAGGATGTGGGCGATGTGGATGTGGGTGCTGGCAACGCCGCCACGCTGGGCAAAAAGAGCTTGAGCCGAAACACCGTGCCCACCCCCGGCGTGCTCTCGACCGTCAACTCGCCGCCCATCAAATCGGTCAGCATGCGGCTGATGGTCAGCCCCAGCCCGGTGCCGCTGCCGGTGCCCTGCCCTTCACTCGGCCCAGCACCAGCGGCCGCGCCGCGCTCGAAAGGCTCAAAGACCCGCGCCAGCTCGTCGCGCGTCATGCCGGGCCCCGTGTCGCGGATCTCAAAGCGCGCCATCTCGCGGGTGTAGCCCACCCACAGCACCACCTCGCCTTGGCGGGTGAACTTGACGGCGTTGCCCAGCACGTTGATCAGGATCTGGCGCAGGCGCTTGTCATCGGCGCGTACGGCTTCGGGCAAACCGACTTCCAGCAGGGTTCTAAAGCCAAGGCCTTTGGCGGCGGCTTGCAGCTCAAAGAGCTGACTGATCTCGCGCAGGCTTTGCACAAAGCGCATCGGACGCACGTCCAGACTCAGCTTGCCGCTTTCGATGCGCGCCAAGTCGAGCGTGCCCTCGATCAGCGAGAGCAAATGATCCCCGCCCCGGTGGATCACGCTCAGCGCGTGCCGCCGATGGGCCGGCATGCTGGCGTCTTCCTCCAGCAGTTGGGCATAACCCAGGATGGCGTTGAGCGGCGTGCGCATCTCGTGGCTGATGGTGGTGATGTAGCGGCTCTTGGCCTGATTGGCCGCATCAGCGCGCCGCTTGGCCTCTTGCAAAGCCAGATCGGTTTGGCGATGGCGCGCGATCTCGTCTTGCAAGGCTTGGGTCTGGCGCTGAGCTTCCTCCTGCGCCACCCGCCGACTTTGCTGCGCCAGCACCAGCCACCATACGCCCACCCCGGCCAGCACACTCAGGGCAGCAAAGGCTTTGAGCGCGCCCAAACTCAGCAAGCCCCCCAGCAGCGGCAGCACCCCCAGCATCAGCACCAAGTAGTCGCCCAAACCTTTGTCGAGATAGGGCCCGAGCGCACGCGGCAAGAGCCGCTGCAATACCCATCTCAGCAGCCGCACGCTCTGCACCGACCAGCGCGCCTCGGGCGGTTTGCAGCGGTCTTGGCAGCGCGCATCAAGGGTGCAGCACAGCGAACAGATCGAGCCGCCGTAAGCCGGGCACACCGCCATGTCTTCGGCCTCAAACGTGCCGGCACACACCGTGCAGCCACAAGCGTGTGCTGAAAGTTGGGTGGGCAAGCGCGCCAGATAAAAACGCCCTTGGGTCGCCCAAGCGATCAGCGGCGAAACCGACAACGCCGTCAGCAGCGCGATCAGGGCCGACCACGCTTGGGCCAAGGCCCCAAAAGCGCCCAAGTGCGCTGCGATCGACAAAGCCGAGGCCAAGCCCATGGCACCCACGCCCACCGGGTTGAGGTCATGCAAATGCGCGCGCCGAAATTCGATCCCCTTGGGCGACCAGCCCAACGGTTTGTTGATGAGCAGATCGGCCACCACCGCCATGAACCAGCTGATGGCGATGTTGGCGTACAGCCCCAGCACGCCGCCCAAAGCTTGGAAGAGATCCATCTCCATCAGCAGCAGCGCAATGCCGATGTTGAACACCAGCCAAACCACCCGACCGGGATGGCTGTGGGTGAGGCGGGCAAAAAAGTTCGACCACGCCAGCGAGCCGGCGTAGGCGTTGGTGACGTTGATCTTGAGCTGCGACACCAGCACCAACAGCGCCGTGGCCGCCACCGCCAAGTCGTAGCGCGAGAACACCTCTTCAAAAGCCCCCAAGTACAGCTGGTTCGGATCGACCGCGCGCTCCAGCGGCACCTCGTGGGTCACGTCGTGGCTCAAGGCCAGCCAAGCCAGCAAGGCCCCACCCAACATCTTCAACACCCCCGGGACCACCCAACCCACCCCGCCGAGCAAGGTGGCCGCCAGCCAGCGGCCTCTCCCAAGGGTGGCGCGCTCGGGCATGAAACGCAGGTAATCGGCCTGCTCGCCCATTTGGGTGATGAGCGCCATCCCGACCGTGAGTGCCGCACCAAAGGCCTGCGCATCGACATGCGTCAACCCCGCTTGGCCGCCGTAGCCCGCCAACTCGGCCAGCACGCCAGGATGGTGCGCAAAGACAAACACATAGGGCGTGATCAACAGCAGCAGCCACAGCGGTTGGGTCCAGACCTGCAAACGGCTGAGGGTGCGGATGCCGTGCGTCACCAGCGGCAGCACCACCAAAGCACAGATCAAGTAGCCCCAAGCGGGCGGGATGTCGAAGGCCATGTCCAAGGCGTAAGCCATCACAGCCGCTTCGAGGGCAAAGAAGATGAAGGTGAAACCGGCGTAGATCAGCGAGGTCAGCGTCGAGCCCAAGTAACCAAAACCGGCCCCTCGGGTGAGCAGATCCATGTCCACGCCGTAGCGTGCGGCGTACACGCTGATGGGCACGCCCGCCACCAAAATGATCAACCCAGTGGTGAGGATGGCAAGGGCAGCATTGACGAAACCGTACTGCACCAAAAGTGTCGCCCCGACCGCTTCCAGCACCAGAAACGACGCCGCGCCCCCGAAGGCCGTGTTCGCCACCCGCCAAGCGCCCCAGCGGCGGGCTGAGCGCGGGGTGAAGCGCAAGGCGTAATCTTCAAGCGTTTCGCTGGCGACCCACGCGTTGTAGTCGCGCCGGATTTTGATGACGTGCTGGGTGGGCTCAAGGGTCGATGGCGGATGCATACCCGCTCCTGTTCAAGAATCGCACCAGCTGCGCGCCGACTCAGGCAAGCTGGCATCCATCCTGCAAGGACGCACCCCATGGAACTGACCCCGCGTGAAAAAGACAAGCTGCTGATCTTCACCGCCGCCTTGCTGGCCGAGCGTCGCTTGGCCCGGGGGCTGAAGCTCAACTACCCCGAGGCCGTGGCCCTGATCAGCGCGGCCATCATGGAAGGAGCCCGCGACGGCAAAACCGTGGCCACCTTGATGAGCGAAGGCAAAACCATCCTCACGCGCCATCAGGTCATGGACGGTATCCCCGAGCTGATCCCCGACATCCAAGTCGAAGCCACCTTCCCCGACGGCACCAAATTGGTGACTGTGCACCAACCGATTGCCTGAGCGCCCACTAGAACGCCCCGCATTGGGGCCACAGACACCATGAGGCTCTTCATGACCCCGCGACACACGCCTTTTCTTGGTTTGATCCTGCTGCTTAGCTCCTCTTGGGCGCTGGCCCATGAAGGTCACGGCCTGCCTGGGGCGGCGCATTGGCACAGCACCGATGTGGTGGGCTACATCGCCTTGGCGTTGATCGGACTGGTGCTTTGGCTCAGCGGGAGGAAATGATGATTCCCGGCGAACTGTTTACCGATGATGGCGAGCTCATCCTCAACCCCGGTCGGCGCACGCTGAGCCTGGTGGTGGAGAACGCCAGCGACCGCCCCGTTCAAGTCGGCTCGCATTACCACTTTGCCGAGACCAACGCCGGGCTGCGCTTTGACCGCGCGGCCGCGCACGGCATGCGGCTCAACATCGCCAGCGGGCTGGCGGTGCGTTTCGAGCCCGGCCAACAACGCACGGTTGAGCTGGTGGATTACGCCGGGGATCGACAGGTCTACGGTTTTCGCGGTTTGGTGCAAGGAGCCCTCTGATGGCCACGCTGGGTAAACGCGCTTACGCTGAAATGTTCGGCCCCACGGTGGGCGACCGCCTGCGGCTGGCCGACACGAACTTGATCATCGAAGTTGAAGCCGACTACACCTTGCGCGCTGGCGGCTACGGCGAGGAGGTGAAGTTTGGCGGCGGCAAAACCATCCGCGACGGCATGGGTCAGAGCCAGCGCATGAACGGGCCGGGTGCGGGGGATGCGGTGGACTGCGTAATCACCAACGCGCTGATCCTCGACCACTGGGGCATCGTCAAGGCCGACATCGGCTTGCGGGGCTCGCGCATCTGCGCCATCGGCAAAGCGGGCAACCCGGACGTGCAACCGGGCGTGGACATCGTCATCGGCCCCGGCACCGAAGTGATCGCGGCCGAAGGCCTGATCGTCACCGCCGGGGCCATTGACACCCACATCCACTTCATCTGCCCGCAGCAGATCGAAGAAGCCCTGAGCAGCGGTGTCACCACCATGATCGGCGGCGGTACCGGCCCGGCCACCGGCACCTTTGCCACCACCTGCACGCCCGGCCCCGAAAACCTCGCCCGCATGCTGCAAGCGGCCGACGCTTTTGCGATGAATCTGGGCTTTCTCGGCAAAGGCAACGCCAGCCGCCCGGAAGCCCTGCGCCAGCAGGTTGATGCCGGGGCCATCGGCCTGAAACTGCATGAGGACTGGGGCACCACGCCCGCCGCCATCGACTGCTGCCTGAGCGTGGCCGAAGAAACCGACGTGCAAGTGGCGATCCACAGCGACACGCTCAATGAATCGGGCTTTGTCGAAAACACCGTCGCCGCCTTCAAAGGCCGCACGATCCACAGTTTCCACACCGAAGGCGCGGGCGGCGGTCACGCGCCCGACATCATGAAAGTGGTGGGCGAGGTCAACGTGCTGCCCTCATCGACCAACCCCACCCGGCCCTACACCATCAACACGCTGGATGAACATCTGGACATGCTGATGGTTTGCCACCACCTCGACGCGGGCATTGCCGAGGACTTGGCCTTTGCCGAATCGCGCATCCGCCGCGAGACCATCGCCGCCGAAGACATCCTGCATGACCTGGGTGCCATCAGCATGTTCTCCTCCGACAGCCAAGCCATGGGCCGCGTTGGCGAGGTGCAAATCCGCTGCTGGCAAACCGCGCACAAGATGAAAGAGCAACGCGGTTCGTTGCCCGGCGACACCTCACGCAACGACAACACCCGCGTCAAACGCTACCTCGCCAAACTCACCATCAACCCCGCGTTGGCCCACGGCATCAGCCACGAGGTCGGCTCGATCGAGGTCGGCAAATGGGCCGATCTGGTCTTCTGGCGTCCGGCTTTTTTCGGTGTCAAACCGAGCCTGATTTTGAAAGGCGGCTTCATCGCCATGGCCGCCATGGGCGACCCCAACGCCTCGATCCCCACGCCGCAGCCCGTCCACTACCGGCCGATGTTTGGCGCTTACGGCGGCGTGGTGGCCCGCACCTCGCTCACTTTCCTCAGCCAAGCCGCCACCTCAGCCGGTGTGGCTGAACGCTACGGCCTGCGTAAACAAACCTCCGCCGTCAAAGGCTGCCGCAGCGTCCAAAAAACCGACATGATCCACAACGCCTACCTGCCGGTGATGGACATCGACGCCCAAACCTACCAAGTCCGCGCCGACGGCCAACTCCTCACCTGCGAACCCGCGACCTCGCTGCCAATGGCGCAGCGGTATTTTTTGTTTTGAGGATGGGGGCCGGTGCGCAATACCTTCGGCTGGCCCCTTCCAACAGCGTTCGATACGGCAATAACACCCACTAGGACGCGGCAGAGACAAGGTCGGCCATGCGCTTGTAGTGGTCAGGGTCACAGTGCCGAATGAACTCCAAAAGCTCCTGAAGAATTGCTGGCGTCTCGGAGAGTACTGACGGATCGTGGTCAGGTTCTGCTACTTGGTCGAAGTGCGAGTACGTATGCAGGAACCGCAGGATGCGTGTCTTTTTCGCTGTATCGTACTCAATGCATTCCAGTTTCTGGAAAAGCTCACCTGGCTTATCTGGGATTCTGAATGCCAAGAACGCCTCCAGAAGGCGTCGCGCAATATTTGGAATGGCGTAATAGGTCTCCAGTCTGGGCACGACAGCCTTGTTTGCCTCTTCGTGAACCCGTTTAAAAAGATAGTGGTACTCGGACTCGTACTGATGTAGGAATGGGTCAAGACTATCGAGTCTGGCGGTTCTCACTCCCCCGACGAACTCCGTCGCAAGCATGTAAAACCGTGCCGGCTGCTGGCTCACATCTTTCTTCTTTTGATTGGGAAGGTTGTAGTACCAATTCCTGACTTGCCGGAAGAAGGTGAAATTGTGTGTAAGTACAAAAAGTTGTCCTGCTTCTGCGGTTCGCTGTTTCAGGAATCCGAATGCACTGAACAGCGAATTAGCGTCTAGACTGGACACAGGATCGTCAATCACGACGATCCCAGTTTCAAGATCAAAATCAGTAGCCTTCAGCGATTTGAGAAAATACAGGAATGCAATCGCTGTGCGTTCGCCGTCGCTGAGATGCATTGCCGGGTGACCACCACGCATAATCCGATAGCCATTTTGCTCAACTTCGAACCGCAGTTCGTCACGGCCGAGGTATGCTGCGACCTCTTGGTTCAATTCTTCTGCTGGTCGGCGATGTTGCCGAACTTCCAATTCCAGCTCGACGATTTGAGTCTTGAGTTTTCCTGCTGCCTCACGTGCCGCATTGGCTTGGTCTCTGGCCTCCGTCACCGCATTCGACTTTTTCTGCCACTCAGGCAGTGCCCTGAGTACCTCATGTTGTGCCAAAGCGGATCGCGCCTTCTTCACTTCATCGTCGAAGGTATCCGTATGCTGGTTGTGCTGCCTAATTATTTCCGTCAGCTGATCAAAGGCTGTTTTTCCGATGGCTGCACCCACGGCTGAAATACCAGCAATAACAATCTGAAAAAACACTTCAATACCACCAGCAGGAGATCCTTCGGCCGTAGCATTGGTAATGAAGTGGGCGAGATCTAACACTTTGAATGGTTCGTCCCGCTTGGATTTCAGCGCACGGAGCAAGACATCCAGAGCCATTGGAACTGTGCCAGCTTGTTGGGTGAGAGTGCCCATTGCTTTCTGGTACGCCGGCCGGAGATTGGCGTAGAGCGCTTCCTTGGGTGGCACACGAAGTACCTTCGGAAACTCCCGCGCTTCCTGGATCTCAGCGACGAGACTGTCCACGTCGGAGACAAAATGTTTGAACTCGTTGTTGAAGTGCGCTTCCAGCTGTTGAATCCGGCACTCGGGGAGAGGCTGATCGCAGAACCGGCAGTTGGTAGTCAGATGCTGTCCACGGTGCAGGCCTAAACCTGTGTTCACCCACGAGGCCACGCTCGGGTTATCAACCAGATCGCTGAGCACGGCCGAAACCACTGAACGCCTGAGCATTTCTTTCGTTCGGGAGGTCAGGCCAACAACATCAGGAAATTGAATCTTCGGTTCAACGACTCGCTCCAGTGCCTTGCCATCTTTGGTTGCCAAGTGCGCTTGACGTTGTTCATCCGTTAACTGCGGCGGCAAGGTTGAGCGTTTGACTAGTGCCTGAACTTCAGCTTTGAAGCTGGCTGCATTGTAGTTATTGAACGGTCCGCCACCGGCTACCGTGAGCAGATTCTTGATGCCCTTCGCTTCTTCGGAGCAAATGGTTTCAAGCGCAGAACTGGCCTCCACCTTCTTGCGATCCCAACGCGATTCGGATGCTACCTGAGCGGCCGATTCCTTCGAAAGCTCTTCAATACGTCTCTGCTTCTCAACACTGTCTTCCCCGAGGAAAAATACAGGTGGCAGTTGCGTATTTGGTACCTCGAAGACACTGCGATCCACGGCATCACGATTGAACGTACGAACTGACGGCAAGGCTGCCGTGCCAAAGTCTCCCCCAGAAACCCGAGTGTGTCCGACGTTAATCTCAACAGCACCCTCAGTCAATGGCTGCTTTCTCTGGACCATGCGAAAAACATTCGAGAGCGATGTTTTCCCCGTACCATTCCACCCGTAGACAACATTAAAACGAGCAAAATCTGGCAGGCCAGAGGTCGGCCAATTGAAGTCACGGAATATTCGATAATTCTTGGCTTTTTGTAATCGTGTGATTTTCATATTTTCCCCCTTGATTCACTATTTCAATAGTTTATCAACTGATAAAGCATCATCCAGCCATGATATCCACCTCAAACTCCACCACATTCCGCGCCACCTTCCCAAACTCCACCCGACTAGGTGAATCGGCTCGCCCCGATGGTCACACAGTGTTACCTCACCCCTCCGGCAAAAACTCCTGCATCAACACCTGCGCCATCGCCCAGGGGCAATCCTCCGGGAAGGTATCGAGGCCGGTTTCGTCGATGGCTTTGGTGACGGCGTCGGCCCAGGTGCCGGCGATCCAGTCGGGATCGGTGAGGGTGGCGTTCAGGCTTGGCGTCTGGCGCAGCGCGGCGGCAAGGGCTTTGCGCTGTTCCTTGATGGTGCGCGACCCGCTGTTACCGCGTCGGCCGGGTTGGTACTGCCACTTCAACAAATGCGCCAACAGGACCGCCATGCGGCTGGCGAGTTCGCGCTTTTCGCTCTTGCCCACGTCCTCAATCTCCTGCGCGATGTGTTCGATGTCGATGGCCGCAAGCTTGCCGGCGCGCAACAGCGCAGCCTGTTCGCTGGCCCAAGCCATCACGTCTTGTTCATACAGCGTTCCCATGGGGCAACTCCTTCAAGCTGAGGTCGCATTGTGAATGCTCCACCAAGGTGTAGCTACAAAGGGGCTCATCGCCGTCCCCTCACCTAGAATCCTGCGCACTTCATATCGACACTCAACAACACAAGGAAACGCAGAACATGGGCGCGCAATGGAAAGCCAAGCACAAGGATCTCGCAGCCAACGCCAAGGGCCGGCTGTTTGGCAAGCTGTCCAAGGACATCATGATTGCGGCCCGGCATGGGGCGGACCCGGCGGCCAATTCGCGTTTGCGATTGGTGCTTGAACAAGCCCGCAAGGTCTCGATGCCCAGAGATACCTTGGAGCGCGCCATCAAAAAGGGCGCAGGCCTCACGGGTGAGGCGGTGCATTTTGAGCACGCCATGTACGAAGGCTTTGCGCCGCACCGCGTGCCGGTGATGGTGGAGTGCTTGACCGACAACGTGAACCGCGCGGCCTCAGAAATGCGCGTGCTGTTTCGCAAGGGCCACTTGGGCACATCGGGCTCGGTGTCGTGGGATTTTGAACACGTCGGTCTGATCGAGGCCGAAGCGGCTGCGGCTGGGGCGGATGTGGAAATGGCCGCCATCGAAGCCGGGGCCCAAGACTTTGAAGCCGCTGACGACGATGGCGTGGCCGTTTTTGTGACCGAGGCCACCGATCTTGACTTGGTCTGCCGCGCCCTGCCCGCTCAAGGCTTCACGGTGCTCTCAGCCAAGCTTGGCTACAAGCCGAAAAACCCCATCGCTCCAAGCAGCCTGAGCACTGAGCAGCTCGAAGAAGTCGAAGCCTTCCTCGCTGCGCTCGACGCCAACGAAGACGTGCAAAACGTGTTCGCAGGGTTGGCGGGCTGATCCACCTAAAGCGGCGTTACTCACAACTCCGCCCGTCTCGGCAGATCAGGCCCACGGCGGGTACAGGTGATGGCGGCGGCTTGGGCGGCGAAGGCAAGGATGGTTTGGCAAGTCTCTAGGCTGAGATGCGCTAAACCATCGGGGCTGAGGAGGCCGCGTTCGGCCAAGGCGACGAGGGTGGCGGCTTGGAAAGTGTCGCCGGCACCGACGGTATCGACCACATTGATGTCGGGTGAGTTGACCGCACAGGTGCCCGCTGCACACCAAGCTTGGGCACCACGCCCACCACGGGTCAACACCACCAAGCGCACGCCCACAGCGAGCCAACGCGCGGCCTGCTCTTCGGGGGTGGTCTCAGGGTAAAGCACCGCAAAATCCTCATCGCTGAGCTTAAGCAGATGGGTGCGGTAGCTCATCCACGCCACCGTGGCGCGCCAGACGGCCACATCGGGCTCAACGTTGAGGCGCACATTGGGGTCGTAGGCGATCACAGTGCTGGCAAAACGCTCCTGCACCAATTGGCGGATCGTCGTGCCGATGGGCTCAACCACACAGGCGTAGGAGCCAAAGTGCAGGGCCGCGACCTTTTGGGGCAGCCGCGCCAGATCTTTGGCCAAGACTTGCCGGTCTGCTCCGCCCTGACCGTAAAAGCGATAACTCGGCACGCCATGAGCGTCCAAACCAATCAGGCTCAAGGTGGTCGGTGCATCACAGGGCACCAAACCGCAAGGGTCGATGCCTTCGGCGCGGATGGCTTGATCGATGCGCTCGCCCAAGAAATCGCGTGAAATCGCGCCGAGAAAAATCGTCGGCTGCCCCAAGCGCGCCACGCCCACCGCCACGTTCAACGGCGAGCCCCCCACCACCGCATCCAACATCAGCCCCGTGGGCGTGAGCCGTTCTTGAAAGACATCAAGCAGCGACTCACCGCAAATCACCACGGGCAAGGCGGAAGACAACGAAGGGATCGAAGACGAAGGCGAAGGGGGTCGGTCGGGGCTCACGGGTTCTCCTGAGAAGGCACGGGGTCGCGCCATGGTGGCACCACCTTGGCGTGGATGCACTAGGGAAAGCACTAAATCAATCTCATTGATTTATTAACTCAGAAGACTAGCATTCGGTCCGTGCGCAACACCACACTACACCGCACCGGCCCTTCCTCGATCCCCCAACGGAGACAAGACACCATGAAGCACCTGAACCTCAGCCTCGCTGCCGCCACCCTCGCCTGCATGACCCTGATGTCCAGCCCCGTTCAAGCTGAGGACAAGATCGTCATCGGCCTGATCACCAAGACCGACACCAACCCTTTCTTCGTCAAGATGAAGGAAGGCGCGCAGGCCGAGGCCAAGAAGCTGGGGGTCAAGCTCATGACCGCCTCGGGCAAGAAGGACGGTGACACGGCCGCCCAGATCAACGCCATTGAGAACATGGTGACGGCCGGAGCCAAGACCATCCTGATCACCTCCAGCGGCGACGCCATCATCCCGGCGGTCAAGAAGGCCCAAGCCAAGGGCGTGCAAGTCATTGCGCTCGACAGCCCCTTTGACGGCGCTGACGCCCTCTTCGCCACCGACAACTACAAGGCCGGCATCCTGATCGGCCAGTACGCCAAGGCCTCGCTGGGCGACAAGCCGGCCAAGATCGCCATGCTGGATCTCTTTCCCGGTCATCCGGTGGGCGCGCAACGCCACAACGGTTTCATGAAGGGCTTTGGGCTGCAAGCGCTGGACACCAACTCGAAGGAACTCTCCAGCACGCCTGAGACCGTTTGTGCAGCGGATACCGACGGCAACCAAGCCAAGGGCCAGACCGCGATGGAAAACTGCCTGCAAAAGGACGCTGCCATCAACGTGGTCTACACCATCAATGAACCCGCTGCGGCCGGTGCTTACAACGCGCTCAAGAAAGCCGGCAAGGAAAAAGGCGTGCTGATCGTCTCGGTGGACGGTGGCTGCGCGGGCATTGCCGACGTGGGCAAGGGCGTGATCGCCGCGACGTCGCAGCAATATCCGCTCAAGATGGCGTCGATGGGTGTGGCAGCGGGCGTGGACTACGCCAAGGGCGGCAAGAAGGCCAGCGGCTATGTCGATACCGGCGTCACGCTGATCGCGGGCAAGGCGGTCAAGGGCGTGGATAGCAAGGACGTCAAGACCGGCACAGACCTCTGCTGGGGCAAGAAGTAATCCGTCATCGCCAAGGAGATAACCACCATGACCACCTTCAAGGACAAGTTACCGCCGCTGAGTCAGCTCGGGCCCTTCATCGCCTTGGCGGTGGCGTGCGTGATCTTTGGCTTCACCACCGACCATTTCTTCAGCGGTGACAACTTCGCGCTGATCCTGCAACAAGTCATGGTGGTGGGCGTGATCGCCATCGGCCAGACGCTGATCATCTTGACGGCCGGCATTGATCTGTCGTGCGGCATGGTGATGGCGCTGGGTAGCATCGTCATGACCAAGTTTGCGGTCGATCTGGGCATGCCGGCCCCGCTGGCCATCCTGTGCGGCATCGCAGTCACAACGCTGTTTGGCCTGATCAACGGTTTGCTGGTGACGCGCATCAAGTTGCCGCCCTTCATCGTCACGCTGGGCACCTTCAACATCGCTTTTGCCATCACGCAGCTCTATTCCTCATCCCAAACGGTGACGGATGTGCCGGAGATGATGACGTGGCTGGGCAACACCTTCTTGCTCGGCGGCTCGCCCATCGCCTACGGCACGGTGCTGATGCTGGCGCTCTATCTCGTCGTCTGGTTCTGGCTGCGTGACACCGCCTCCGGCCGCCACGTCTACGCCGTGGGCAACAACCCGGAAGCCACCCGCTTGGTGGGCATCCCCACGGAGCGCGTGCTGCTGGGGGTTTACGTGCTGGCCGGGCTGTTCTATGGCATCGCCTCGCTACTGACCGTGGCCCGCACCGGGGTGGGTGACCCGAATGGCGGCCAGACTGAAAACCTCGACGCCATCACCGCCGTGGTGCTGGGCGGCACCAGCTTGTTTGGCGGGCGCGGCATGGTGCTGGGCTCGCTGGCCGGGGCCATTGTGGTGGGTGTGCTGCGCAATGGGCTCACGCTCATGGGCGTGTCCTCGGTCTACCAAGTCTTGATCACCGGCATCTTGGTGATCGTGGCGGTGGCGGTTGATCAACTTTCACGCAAGGGAGGCCGCTGATGGCTTCGAACCGAATCGTCATGCAGGCTAGAGGCCTGGTGAAACGCTACGGCCAAGTCACTGCGCTGGACGGCGCTGACTTTGAGCTGCGCGCCGGTGAGATCTTGGCCGTGATCGGCGACAACGGCGCGGGCAAATCCAGCCTGATCAAAGCGCTGTCGGGAGCCACCATCCCCGATGAAGGCACGATGGAGCTCGACGGCGAACCCATCCACTTCAAAAGCCCGCTCGATGCGCGTCGGGTGGGGATTGAAACGGTCTACCAAGACTTGGCCGTGGCCCCGGCCATGACCATTGCCGAAAACCTCTTCCTTGGTCGCGAGCTACGTCGCGAGGGCTTTGCCGGCTCGGTGTTGCGCATGCTCGACAAGAAAAAGATGCTGGAGATCAGCATTGAGCGCATGAACGACCTCAAAGTTGGCATCCGGTCCATGACGCAGGCGGTCGAAACCCTCTCAGGCGGTCAGCGTCAGTGCGTGGCCGTGGCTCGCGCGGCGGCCTTTGCTGAACACGTGGTGATCCTCGACGAGCCGACCGCCGCCTTGGGCGTCAAGGAAGGCAACATGGTGCTGGAGCTGATTCGGCGGGTGCGCGACAAGGGCCTGCCCGTCATCTTGATCTCGCACAACATGCCGCACGTCTTTGAGATCGCCGACCGCATCCACGTCGCCCGGCTGGGTCGGCGCGCTGCCATCCTCGACCCGAAAAAGATCAGCATGAGCGACACCGTGGCGGTGATGACCGGAGCGATGGCCCCGGAGCAGATTCCGCGTGAATGTTTGGCCCACTGAGCGCGCGCGAACAAAAGATCAGGAGAAAACCCCATGCTCAAAGGTATCGACCCTCTGCTGACGCCCGATCTGCTCAAGGTCTTGGCCGAGATGGGCCACGGTGACGAAATCATCATCGCCGACGCCAACTTCACCGCAGCCAGCCTGAGCGTTGGCGCGGACGGCCAGCGCAAGCCCCTGATTCACCTGCCCGGCGCGGGCGTGGCACGCACAGTTCAAGCGGTGCTGAGTCTGCTGCCGCTGGACGCGGCGGTGACTCAGCCCGTGGCCTATATGCATGTCTGTGGTCAACCCGAGGGTTATCGCAGTCGCCAACAGCGCGACGTGGTCGAGTGGCTGGTGCGTGAGGGTCATGCCAAGGCCGAACAATGTGAGGCGGTGGAGCGCTTCGCCTTCTATGATCGCGTCCGCCGAGCGTTTGCCATCGTCCTCACGGGCGAGTTGCAGCCCTACGGCAATGTCCTTCTCAAGAAGGGTGTCCTCAGCGAAACCCTCGATCCATGACGCACCACGCAGCTCCCCTCCTCCAGCTCCGCCCCCGAGGTTCCAACCATGTTGGGATGCGCCAGTACAACGAGCGGGTGGTGCTGCACGCCATCCGCCTGCATGGCGACTTGCCCAAGGCCGAGTTGGCGCGGTTAACGCACCTCAGCACCCAGACCATCTCGCTGATCGTCAACAAACTGCTCGACGATCAGTTGCTGATCAAGTGCGCGCCCTTGCGGGGGCGCATTGGCCAGCCTTCGGTGCCGATTGCGCTCAACCCGGATGGCGCTTTTGCCATCGGCATCAAGATCGGCCGGCGCAGCATGGACGTGCTGCTGATCGACTTCACCGGCAGCGTGCGCCTGCGCCTAGAGCGCAGTTACCCCTTCCCCGATCCGCTCACGCTCTTCGACAACCTGCAAGCGATGCTGGGTGATGCCATGGCGCACTTGCAGCAGATCAACGCAGGCGCACCCGAGCGCCTTACCGGCATCGGCGTGGCCGCGCCCTTATCGCTGGGGGGTTGGCAAGCGCTGCTGGATGTGCCGCCAGCGCAAGCGCAGGCGTGGAACGAGATCGACCTCTACAGCCGCATCCAAGCCTTGCCGGCGGTGCGCGCCCTTGATTTGCCGGTGCATCTGCTCAAAGACACCGCTGCGGCCTGCACCGCCGAGCTGGTCGCCGGCCGGGGCCATAGCCTGAAGAGTTTTCTGTATCTCTTCGTCGATACCTTCATCGGCGGCGGCTTGGTGCTTGACAGCCACTTGCACAGCGGCAGCAGCGGTAACGCGGGCGCGGTGGGTTCGATGCCGCTGCATGCGGCCCAACCGGCTGGTCCGGTGCCCGCACAGGTGCTGAGCCAAGCCTCGCTGCTCAATTTGCAGCGGCTTTTCTCAGCAGCGGGGTTGGATATCGACGCAGCTCAAGACGAGCGCGCCCTTCAGGCGCCTTGGCGAGCACTCACCGAGCGTTGGCTGGCGCAAGCCGCTCAGGCCACTGCGCTGAGCATCGCCAACGCCGCTTGCTTGCTTGATCTGGGCCACGTCGTTCTCGATGGTGTTTTCAGTCGCACCTTGCTGACCGAACTGATCGTGTCCACCGAGCGCGCCCTGAACGCCCACAGCTGGGAGGGCGTGACCCGACCCACTTTGCACGCCGGCACCATCGGCAGTGATGCCCGGGCGCTCGGCGGCGCACTGCTGCCGCTACACGCTGCTTTCGCCCCCGACCCCGAAGTTTTTCTTAAAACCGGGCACCCACCGCGAGGATGAGTTCCTTGTAGTTGAACGTCTGCGAGGCTTTGTCCTTCTGCGCGCTGGTCCAGACATCTGGCAGATCGACATAGCCCATCTTGGCGGTCGTGCGCACGAAGAAACGCTTCAGGAAATCGGTCTCGAAGCCTGCACCCAAGTGGGCGCTGTAGCCCGCCAAGTGGAATTCATCGTTACGTGCCCGCCCCATCACACCCAATTCGACATTGCTCTTGGGCAACACGATGCCCGCGCCGACCAAGCCGAAAACACGCGAGTTAGGCACAAAACCAAAGACCGTCACCGGCTTTTGCTTTTCCCATTCGACCGACAGCACATTCAGGCCGTCGGTGTGCTCGTAGGTCAAGAAGTTGGTGCTGAGCACCTGGTTGCCGGACTGCGCTAAACCATTGATCGCCCCCGAGATGCCCACCAATTGATCGGTGGCCATCACGTACTTCATGTGATCCAAATTGATCGCGATGGCCGTGTTGTCAGCGTACTGATAGGCCAAACGGACATTGGTTTGCGGAATGGTGATACGCAGCGGATTGAGGTAGGTCTGAAAGATATTGGCCAAGGTCAGATCGGACTGCCGGTCGTTGGCTTGAACGTTGGCCAGCGTGAAGTCATGTCCAGCACCTTGGAAATGAATATCGCTGCTCGAATAGTGTTCGCGGTTCCAACCCCATGAAAACGACCACTTACGCGCATCAGCGGGCGGTTTATCGGCGGTTGCAACGGGAGTTTGGGCTTGGGTTTGTTGGGCCGGCTTGGGGGCGGTCCAAACGGTGGGCGTCGATTGAGCCCAACAGGCGGGTGCGACCAGCAAGAGACTAGCCAGCAACGACGGGATGCGTCCAACGCAGAGGGAAGAGGTCTTCATGTAGGGGATGTATGTTCAAAAGGGCACCGTGCGGCCGGCTAGCTTACAGACATCACCCCTTGGGTGAGCCTGTCCCAGATCAAGCAGTGTATTCACTGATCAATGACCTGCTCCATGCGCTTGGCGCGCATCACTGGGTCTTCAGTCAACGGCAGCGTGGTTTCAGTGCTCGGTGTGGCGGCTTTGGCGGCGTTAACCAGTTTGCGCTGATCCTTCAGCACCGTGACGGTGCCGCCCACGCTGTGTTCTTGGCTACCCGCCGGACAGTCGCCGTCGGTATAGACGACGCTCGCACCTTGGCGGCACTTGCGCATGCCGCCGGTGGATTTTTGGGCGGGCTGAGCCGTTTGAGCCGCTGCGGGCAGAGCAGCGGCGTCATCCCGCCAAGTGCGCTCCTGCGTCACCACGGGCGGCGGCGGATTGAGCCAGCGCTGGATGAAAGGAGCCTCGCGGTAATGCCAGCCAAAGCTGGCGATCAGACCAAGGAGAAGGGTCCAAAAAAGCGTTTTAGCGATCAAGAGTCACTCCCGGTTGCATTGGCCCTGCTTTTCCAGCCAATAGGCGATGTTACCGAGCACCACCACGCTGCCCGAAATCACCGCAGAGGTCGCGGCCACAGCACCGGCCACCACCAGCATGGCCGCGCATTCCTCGTGATGGCAATGCTGCATGCCTTGCAACACGACAGGTTGAAGCTCGAACTCCTTGGACGTGACGCGGCAATCCCGGTCGTACACCGGCTTGGAGGTCGGGACAAATACACAGGCCATCAACATCAGCAGCGGCACGATCAGGGCCAGCAAGGTCAGCGGGCGAAGGGTTTTCAAGCGTTGGCGCTCCCATAACATTCAGGGGGAGTCAACTTACGCAACGCCAAAATTCGCCGCGCCATGTGCTCTGCTGCGCCTCGGTGGGCGGTGGCAAAGGTGGTGGCGGCTTGGCGAGCCAAGGCCAAGGCGGGTGGATCGCTGGCCCAGTGCAGGGCGAGATCCAACGCTTCAGGTAGATCGGCGCAACGGCGGGCGGCTTGGGCGGTTTGGGCACCTTGGGCGGCGTCCTTGAAGTTGAAGGTATGCGGGCCCATCACCACGGGGCAGGCGCAGGCGGCGGCTTCGATCAGGTTTTGGCCGCCCAGCGGAGCAAAGCTGCCGCCCAAAAGGGCGACATCGGCCAAAGCGTAATAGGCGGGCATCTCGCGCATCGAATCGCCCAACCAAACATCAGCTGTGGCCAAGGCTTGATCAGCCTCCGCCTCTGTCCAGCGACTGCGCCGCACCAAACTCAAACCTGCGGCTTGAACCATCGCGGCGACTTCATCAAAGCGCTGCGGATGGCGCGGCACCAACACCAACAGCGGCCGTGGGCGCTTGGCGGCGTCGCAGCGTTGGCAGAGTTGCTGCCAAGCAGCCAAGAGCGGTGCATCCTCGCCTTCGCGCCAACTGGCCGCCAAGATCAAGGGGCGTTTGGGATCGGCATGGCTGCGCCAACGCTGACCCAACGCGAGCAAAGCAGGGTCGGGCGTTATGTCGAACTTGAGGTTGCCCAACACCTCGACCTGAGCGGCCCCGGCTTGACGAAAACGCAGCGCGTCAGCCTCGGTTTGCGCCAACACGGCCTTGAGGCTTTCCACCGCAGGGCGCATCAGGGCATGCAGTCGCAAGGACTTGGCCAGACTGCGCTCTGACAAGCGACCGTTAGCCAGCACCACCGACACCCCGGCGCGGGCGCTCTCGGCTTGCAGATTTGGCCAGACCTCGGTTTCCATCAACACACCGACCTGAGGCTGCCAAGCGCGCAAAAAACGGCGCACCGCCCCGGGAGTGTCGATGGGCAACCAAAGCTGCACATCGCCCTGCCGAAGCAACGCCTGCCCGGTCTCCCGCCCGGTGGCGGTGCCGTGCGTCAAGATGAGTTGGAGATCCGGCTGCTGCTGACGCAAGGCGCACAACAAGGGCTCAGCCGCCCGGGTTTCGCCCAAGGAGACCGCGTGCAGCCACAGCCTAAGCGGCTTGGCACCTGCCTTGGGCAGAAGACGCGCATCGGCACCATAAAAGCCATAGCGCTCAGCCATGAAGCGCCCGTACAGCGGCTCGGCCCGAGCCCGCCAACGCAGGCGCAGGGGCAGCAGCGGTGCCACCACCGCACGCATCAAGGTGCTGTACAGCCCGAGCGCCAGTGTCCCTGCCAAACTTTTTGCCAAACGCATCAGTGCGCAGCGGCCTGGAACGTGGCCTCCGGCAAGACTTCGCGCAGCAAGCTGAGGAACTGCGCTTGGATGCGCGCCAAGGCTTCAGCGGTGTGACCTTCAAAGC